>SLCK01000064.1 GCA_007125845.1 Gemmatimonadota bacterium | reverse complement strand
CCTCGACAAGGGCTCGCGGCACCGCGTGCATGGCGACCCGGTCCACGGTTTCGTTGAAACAGGTCAGGAGGCCCACCACGTCCGCGTCCGGCCGGTTGCGGAGGCGATGCAACGTCCAGGCGCTGTCCTTTCCCGAACTCCAGGAGACCAGGATACGGCGCGGGGTGCTCATGTTCTCGGCAGCTCTACCCCTGGGAGGTGGGTGGTTGCCCGGATCGCGCCCGGGAGGCCGGGTGGGAGGGGGTGGAGACCCGGGTGGAGCGTGTGCGCCAGGATCTCGAGGCTGTCCACCAGACGAGGGCCCGGACGGCTGAAGAAGTGCGAGCCGTCGGCAACGTACACCTCCCCGGCTCGCACGGCGGGGAGCGCCCGCCACCAGACCGTCTGGGAGAGCGGCGGGAGGTCATGGAGGGTGCGGGGGGTCGAATACCCGCAACACGCGATGAACACGAGGTCGGGTTCGGCTGCGACGACCTCGCTCGGACTGAGGGTCCGCGAGGGTTTCCCCGCTACTCCGAGGGGATCCAGCCCTCCCGCGAGCCGGACGATCTCCGGGTTCCAGTGCCCTCCCGAAAAGAGCGGATCGAGCCACTCCAGGAAGGCGACGCGCCGACGCCGCTTCAGCGTGAGGGTTCTGGCGGCGACCTCCTCGACGCGGACCTGGAGCCCACACGAGACGATCTCGGCGTGGGCCTCTACGCCCGTGGCGGCTCCCACCGCCCGAAGCGCGTCGAGTACTTCGGGCAGGGACTCGGGCTCGAGACTGAGGATCTCGGGATGCCCCGGGAGGGAGCAGGCGGCTGCAATCACCTCCTCCTCGTCCACAGCGCACACATCGCAGAGTGCCTGAGTGATGATCAGCTCCGGCCGCAACTCTTCGAGGACCGATAGGTTCAGGGTGTACAACGCCCGCCCACTGTCCAGCCGTTCGCGCACGAGGCCGTCGATCGTACCGCTGGACGCGTCGGTTGGGATCAGGGTATGAGTCACCTTCGGAAGTCCCTGAACCCAACGGGGATGGTCGCATTCGTGCGTGACTCCGACCAACCGGTCGGCCAGGCCCAGCGCGCAGACCATCTCCGTGGCGCTGGGCATAAGAGAGACGATCCTCACCGCACCTGGGGCCGGCTACGAGCCGCTCGCTTGCTCAACCTCCCACTCCGATTCGGACCCCGATACGCACGATTCGGCCGAGGGCGGGGAATCCGTGGATGGACTCGTAGTCTTCGTCAAGGAGGTTCTCCACCCGAAAGAGCAGCCGGGTTTCGGCGTCCCAGGCCGTGGGGACCGCATGCTCCCCCGAGAGGGCGACGGTAGTGTGTGCGGGCATCGTCACGCGGGGCGCCGGGAATCCCCCTCCGAAGTCCAGGTCCTCGCGTTCACCGACCCGAGCCACAGTCATCCCGAGGACGCCCCCGTCCAGCGCCAGGCGAGTGGTCAGGGTTGCCGAGTGTCCGGGGCGTCGAAGCAGCTCCTGGCCCTCGACAAAGGTGGCATCGCTCGCCAGGCCGGGATCGAGTACCTGGGTCCGGAGATACGTGTAGGAGCTCGAGAGCCCAAGCCGTCCCACGGTACTCTCGCCCGTCAGCTCCAGTCCGCGGGCCTCCGCAGCCCCCACATTCACGTAGTTGGGTTCGGAGGGATCGTCCGTGGCAGCGGTGTACTGGACGAGGTCCCGGAAGGTCTGGTGGAACCAGGTCGCCCCCAGGACGACGCCCCCGATCCTCTGCTCCCCTCCCAGCTCCCAGCTCCGCGTCCGTTCCGGGACGAGTTCCTCATTTCCGGAGTCTCCGAATCCGCTCCCGAAATTCTCGGCGAAGGTGGGCTCACGGAAGGCTCGCCCGATCGCCCCCCGGAATCGTGTGCCGTCGGCCACGGTCCAGGAGAGACCGATCCGGTAGGTATCAAAGCGACCGAAGGCTTCGTTGTGATCCATCCGCCCTCCGGCGGTGAGGGTCGCTCCCGGGAGGGGCTCGGTGAGGAGCTGAAGGTAGGCGGCCGTGTTGGAGCGATCGTAGTCGGCTTCTGCCGTGCTGGGACCCCACTCGCTCTCCGACTCGTACCTCGTAGACCCGCGAGCGACCTCATGGGAGGTGCCCAGCGTCAGGAGGGCCCGGTCGAGGTCGGCGTTCACGTGCAGGTCCGCCGAAGTCCGGGTGAGCTCCGAGTCCATGCGGGAGGCAAAGACTCCAAAGGTGTCGGCCGGGCTGTCCGGTTCATCGAGCGTCAACTGCCGACGGGTCGAGACGCCGAGTTGGAGCGCGCTCTCGAGGCGGGGGCTGATTCGCGACACCACCTGGGCCGACGTCGTCCAACGCCGTCGATCGATGAGCGCATTTTCATCCACCAGGTTTCCCGCTCCGTCGGTCGGGAAGCCCGCTTCACTGTCCGTGAACCGGCTCGAGACCGCAACCCGCACCATCCCTCCGGGGTCCCAGGCCACCCTGGCGTTGGCGGAGTGAAGGGCTCGCTCATTGTTGACGGGGTAGGCTCCCTCGGTCCACGACCTCGCCCCTCCCACGGCGTAGGAAAGACTTCCTGCCGCGCCGGTCAACGTTGCGTTCCCGTCGAGGAGGTTGTAGCGCCCCGATTCGTAGCGTTGCTCGCCCCGCCCTCCCAGAGCGGAAATCTCCAACGCCGGGCTCCCGCGTCCCCTCCGGGTGAAGATTTGAACCACCCCCGATACGGCGTCGGAGCCGTAGAGGACGCTGGCCGGACCTCGGACGACCTCGATCCGTTCGACCTGTTCGGTCGAGAGGTCGGCGAGATCGATGCTTCCACCCGCTTCGTTCACGGCCACGCCATCGACGAGCACTTTCACATAGTTGCTCTCGCCACCCCGCATGAAGACCGAGGTCTGTGCGCCCTCGGCGCCGGAGTGGGAGACGGACAGCCCGGGGACGAGCGCCAGCGCGTCGGCCACGCTTCCAATCCCCTGTTCGCGGAGACTCACTCCGGTGAGGACGGATGCCGGGGTCGGCAACAAGCTGCGTGCTACGGGGACCTGAGTGGCGGTGACCACGATCTCCGGCAGGAGGAAGGGATCCTCGGCCTCCTGGGCCGAGAGGTGGGGAGTGAAGATCAGAACCAGCACGGCCACTTCGATTAGCTGGCGCAGGTGGGGAAGACGTTGCCCGAAAGGGCGATCGAGCGGGCGAGCCAGGAATGTCATCGCAGTGTCCTCGGGATTGGGTGCCGATAGGGTAGGGGCGGAAAGCACCTCGAGGACCACGGGGGGAGCCGACGCTGAATCCGGGCCTGCTCGCACAATGGCGGGCGGCCGGCTTCGGAGCCGATGAACCAGGGCAGGTCTGTGGAATGCATAAGGCCCGTCTCCCTCAGTGGGGGGACGGGCCGCGATGGGATCAACTGATCTACGCGCCCAGACCCCCTTCCCCTCGAAGGGCTGCTGTCGGGCACGAATGGGACGGTCTCCTGGCTCGAGGCGGACACCGCTCACCTTCCCGGGGATCTCCCCAGTGGCTAATCGAGCGGGTCCTGCTCCGATTCCCGAGTGGAACTCGAAAACGGGCCTCTTACAGTGGCGGGGCCGCACCGGATTTGCACCGGTTTCCAATGAGCCCCATTCGCTATGAACTGACGCTATCGCTATGAACTGACGCTATGAACTGACTTTCTGAACCAGAAGCTATGGTAGGTGGAGGCACCCGGTCAACCGGCAACCTCCGAACCCGCAGGATCCCCTTGCTGTGCGAGGTGAGGGTTGGCATCTTGGCTCGTGCTTCGCCCCCGAAAGGGGCTTCCGACTTCCCGCCTCCTCGGCATCTCCGCGGCCTGACATCGCTCATTGCATATGGACTTCCACGAAAATCCGAGGCTCCCCGAGGGGTTCAGGTGCGCAGCTCGCCATTGCGGGATCAAGGCGAGCGGGCTCGACCTGTCCCTCTTCGCCTCCGACACCCCGGCCCACGCTGCGGCTCTCTTCACCAGGAATCACTTCCCGGGGGCACCGGTCCTGGTCGGGCGCGAGCGAATTCGCGGACGGCGGCTTCAGGCCGTAATCGCCAACTCCAAGATCAGCAATGTCGCCACGGGTGAGGGGGGGGTGGAGGATGCCCGACGGATGGGCCTCCTCGCGGCGCGCGAGCTTGGTATCCCCGAGGAGCTCGTCCTGATGAGCTCTACGGGAGTAATCGGGGAGCGCCTCCCGATGGAGAAGCTCGAACGAGGGATCCTGGGCCTTGCATCCGAGCTCGGAGATGACCCCTGGCCCGCGGCGAGGGGGATCATGACCACCGACACCGAGCCGAAGGTCCTCTCTGTGGAGGTGGGCGGGGCCACGCTCACCGCAGTGGGGAAGGGGGCCGGGATGATAGCGCCGAACATGGCCACTATGCTGGTCTTCCTCTTCACCGATGCCGAGCTTCCCGCGCCACGCCTCGATGAGCTCCTGCGGCGGGCCTCCAGGAAAAGCTTCGAGTGCCTTTCGGTGGATTCCGACACCAGCACCTCCGACACCGTGGCGATTCTGGCCAACGGGCGGATCGGCCCGGTGGAGCCCGAGCCGTTCGGCTCCGCCCTGGACGCGATCTGCCTCCGGATGTCGGAGTGGGTGGCCCGGGATGGAGAGGGTGCCACTAAGCTCCTGCGGGTGAGGGTGGTGGGTGCGGCCGACGACCCCGAGGGCCGGAGAGTTGCGCGGTCGGTCGTCGACTCCCCCCTTGTGAAGACGATGGTCTACGGGGGGGATCCCAACGTCGGGAGGATCCTGATGGCCATCGGGAAGTGCGTGGAGTGTCGGATCGTGGCTGATCGGGTGGAGGCGAGGGTTCAGGGGGTGCCCGTCGTCGTAGGTGGGGTAAGGGTTCCCTACGACGAGGCGCGCGTCCGGGGGCTTCTGGCGGAGGACACGATCGAGATCGACATTTCGCTCGGAGTCGGAGAGGGACGGGGGTTGGGCATCGGGTGCGACCTCACGGAGGGCTACATCCGTGAGAATTCGGCCTACGCGTCCTCGTAACGGGGGGCACCCTACCCCGGGACTCGAATGTATGATACCTTCATCTGTTAACATAACTCATTGATGTCAGCTCCTTCGCCGTGCACGCCGGATGATGTGAATCCGTAGACTCCCGGGGCTTCCGGAGCTTTCCAGGCAACGAACAGGCACCCAAGAGCGAGGAACATGAGGAACTTAAAGATGACGCGTACAAGCGCTTTGATGACGGTCGTCCTCCTTGGACTGACCGCGTGCGGAAATGGTGACCCCGAGCCGCCGGCGGACGCCCCGGGAACACCGGCCGCCGCTCCGGCCGAGCTCGGAATGCCGGGCTGGATGGATGTCGATCACGACGCAGAGACGGTGTCGATTCACCTGACCGCCGGCGAGACCAGCGCCAACAATTACTGGAACTTCAACGGACTCTACGGGGGGGACGGTGGAATCACGGTTCCCGAGGGCTATGAGGTGACGATCGTCCTGACGAACGAGGACCCTGCGATGGGTCACTCCGTCGGAGTGGGCGAGCGCCAGGCGAGCTATCCCAACCAGTTTTCCGAGGTGGTTCCGGTCTTCGACGGGGCGGTCACCTCCAACCCACGGTCGATGACCGAGTCGACCCTTCCGGGTGAGGAGGAATCCATCACCTTCGTGGCGAATCAGGCCGGCGACTTCGCGCTGATCTGCTACGTGACCGGGCACGCGGCGACAGGGATGTGGCTCCCGTTCACCGTCTCGGCGGACGGTGAGGTCGGGGCGCTCATGTAGCCGATCCTCGGCTGAGGTGTTGGGATAGGCCGCTTTGCCCCTGAAGGGAGGGGGTGAAGCGGCCTTTCTCACATTTAAAGGGGGGCTCGGGAGCGGGAACCTCCGGGCACCGGCTCGCCTACCACACGAGAGGGGTGCTAGCTTGCTACCCTGAAGCAGGACTCTCACTCCGCTCCCAGCGAGGCGGGGCATGCCGATCGTTCTGGTTTTGTTGACGGGGCTGCTCGTGGTCGACCTTCTCGACCCGCCCCCCCTTCCGGCCCAGGTTCCGGGGGCGGACGTCGCGGCGTACCACCGGCTCGTCTCTGATCACTTCTCCGTTGCGCCGGGAGAGGTGGCGATCCTCTCCGAAGGGGTCCCGCACCCCGACGAGCTTCCCGTACTCCTCCGGCTGTCCCGGGCCTCCGGGATCTCGCCTGCCGCCCTTTCGGCCAGGCGGAGGAGTGGAGAGAGTTGGTTGGGGATCGCCCGCCGTTATGGTCTGGGCGCCGGCGCCTTTCACATTACGATTCCGGAGGACCAGGTCGGCTCGCAGGTAGAGCGGGCCCACCGGCTCTTTTCGGAAACCCCTTCCGCGGGGTGGGATGCCCTCGACCTGAGGGACGAAGAGCTCGTCGCCCTCTCCAACCTCGACTTCCTCCACAGGGAGCTCGGGACTCCGATGGGCCGGATCCTCGAGTCCCATGATGAAGCTGGTTCCTTCGTGGGGGCGCTTCGCGGGCTGGTGGCTTCTCGATGAGATTCGCGCCGCCCTCCCGGGATGGAGGGTGAACCCATGGCTTCCCGGGGTGAGACTTCCGACCTGGAGCCGCAGGCGATCCGCGCTTTTACCAGGGAGATCCTTCGCGACTTGCGCGCCTTGGAGCGGATGCTCCGGGAAGGCTGGATCGAGGAGGACACTCGCAGGTTCGGAGCCGAACAGGAGCTCTTTCTCGTCGGGGAAGGGTATCGTGCGGCGCCGCTCGCGTTGAAGGTCCTCGAGCACCTCGGGGAGGAACCCTTCACGACGGAGCTGGCACTCTTCAACCTGGAAGCGAACCTTCCCCCCATCCACCTGGCGAAGGACTGTTTCACCAGGTGCCAGGGGGAATTGGATCGCCTGCTCGACCGCGCACGGACTGTGGCCCAGGCGGAAGGGGCCGAAATCGTGCTGGCTGGAACCCTTCCCACCCTCTCGAAATCCGATCTCACGTTGGAGCAGATGACCCCGAATCCCCGCTATTACACCCTCGACGAGGCGCTGAGCCGAATGCGGGGTGGGGAATATCAGTTGCGAGTGCAGGGGACGGACGAGTTGATCCTCCAGCACGACTCCCTGATGCTGGAGTCGTGCAACGCGAGCTGTCAGGTACACCTCCAGGTCGGCGCGCACGAGTTCGCCCGGCTCTACAACATCTCCCAGTTGATGGTGGCCCCGGTTCTGGCGGCCTCCGTGAACTCGCCGCTCCTCTTCGGGCGCCGACTCTGGGCGGAGACGCGAATCGCCATCTTCCAGCAGTCTCTCGATACGCGGGCGGCCACGCCGTACGTGAGGGATCTGAGCCCGAGGGTCCACTTCGGGGATCGGTGGGTGAAGGAGTCGGTGACCGAGCTCTTCCAGGAGGATCTCGCCCGATTCAAGGTCCTTATGGCCGGGACGGTGGAGGAGGATCCCTTCGAGCGGCTGGAGGCGGGACAGCCTCCGCGCCTGGATGCTCTCCAACTCTACAACTCCACGATCTACCGGTGGAATCGCCCGTGCTACGGAGTCAGCCAGGGACGGCCGCATCTGCGAATCGAGTGCCGCGCCCTCCCTTCCGGTCCCAGCACTGTGGACGAGGTGGCCAACGCCGCCTTCTGGATTGGACTCGTGCTGGGGGGTACCGAAGCCTTCGGGGACCCTGCCGATCGGATGGACTTCTCCGACGTGAAGTCCAACTTTCTCGCGGCGGCTCGTCACGGGCTGAACACGGGGCTCCGGTGGGTGGATGGGAGGACCATCGCGGTGCGTACCCTCGTTCTGGATACCCTCCTGCCTCTCTCGCGGCAGGGGCTTCTCGGGGCCGGTGTCGACGACGAAGAGGTGGATCGGTACCTGGGGGTCATCGAGGGAAGGGTGGCGTCCGGGCGAACCGGAAGCGAGTGGACGCTCCGTTCTTTGGGAGGGATGGAGGGCAAGGGAATCCGCTCGGAACAGTTGGCGGCGCTCACGGCCTCCATGATCCGGAACCAGAAGGAGGTCGGCCTTCCGGTCCACCGGTGGGAGGCGGCGAGTTTGGACGAGGCCGGAGGGTGGACACAATCGTATCTGCGCGTCGAGCAGTACATGGATACGGATCCGGTCACCATCAACGAGGACGAAGCCATCGATCTGGCGGCTTTCGTCATGGATCGGGAGCGGATTCGACATATTCCGGTGGAGGATCACGACCACCGCTTGGTGGGGGTCGTGTCGTACAGGGCCTTCCTCCGGCACCTCGGAGAGCGGAACGACGCCCCGTCGGCCGGGGTCGCATCGATCAAGGAGATCATGCGGACCGATCCGTTGACCGTGGCGCCAGACACTCCTACTCTGGTCGCGCTGAACTTGATGAAGGACCGAGGGGTGGGGTGTCTTCCGGTGGTGAACGACGGAAAGCTCGTCGGGTTGGTCACGGAGCGGAATTTCCTGCGGATCGCGCACGAGTTGCTGGAGGAACGATTTCGCCGAGAGTGATGGAGAGAGTTCTAGGAACCCACAGCGCCAGTGCCCGCGGCCCCACGGTCGTTGGGATTGCCGGTCTGCACGGAAACGAGCCAGCGGGACTTAGGGCGTT
>SLCK01000078.1 GCA_007125845.1 Gemmatimonadota bacterium | reverse complement strand
TACCCTCATCCCATGTTCGCCTTCGGTGGCTCCATCCCCGATCTGCCGTACCGGCTCGCCGCCTTCGAGTGGTTCCGGGCCCGTACGGCGGAGCACGGGGAGGTGCTTCCCTGGGAGCTCCTGAAGGAGGGCTTCGAGTACCGCAGGGAGAAGGTCCACCTCGTGGGCCCGCAGGGCATCTTCAAGCCCCGCCAGATGGAGCTCCCGCTGACCATCCTGACATCCCCCGACGGCCCGTACGACGACGCCTGGGGACCCAACGGGACCATCCGGTACAAGTACCGCGGCACCGACCCCGATCACCCCGAGAACGTGGCCCTGGACCGCCTCCGTGCCGGCCAGATCCCCATCGTCTACCTCTTCGGGATCATGAAGGGGAAGTACCTTCCCACCTGGCCCGTCTTCGTCGAGGAGGATCACCCCGAGGCGCTCGAGGTTTCCGTCCGGGTGGACGACACCCGACAGCTCGAGCTCCTCGAGGCAACGCCGGAGGCATACGGATCCGCCGTCAGCGGGGAAGGGGCCAATGCCCGTCGCGAGTACGTCACGGCGCTGGTGAAGCAGCGTGTGCACCAGCGCACCTTCAGGGAGCGGGTCCTGGCGGCGTACCGCCGACAGTGTGCGCTTTGTGGGTTCCGCCACGAGGAGCTTCTGGACGCGGCCCACATCACCCCCGATGCCGACGAGGAAGGCGAGCCCGTCGTCTCAAACGGGCTCTCCCTCTGCAAGCTTCATCATGGGGCCTTTGACCGTCACTTCCTTGGGATCCGTCCCGACCTCGTGGTGGAGGTCCGCCGGGACCTGCTGGCCGAGGAGGACGGCCCCACCCTCCTGCACGGCATCCAGGGGATCCATCGTCAGAAGATCCTGGTTCCCTGGAGCCAGGCTTCGCGCCCGGACCCCGAGCGCCTCTGGGCCCGGTATCAGACCTTCCAGGAGCGGCAGAAGGCGTCCTGAGCGAGGAGGGCCTACCGTCCCGCCATGGACGGCTCTATCCCTCCCACCCCTCCGGACCCGGAAAAAGTCTGGTGGGTGCGAAGCAGCGAACGTATGCTGCGCAGAGCGGTTGCGGCGGGGGCGGCCCCAGCGGCAGCCGCGGCGGTTGCGGCTCTCCTCGTGACTTCTTCCGTCGGACAAGGAGGCGCGCATGGTGGTTACGATGTTGGAGGCCCTTGTGGCCCCGGAAAAGAAGGAGGATCTTCTCCGCGAATACCGCGGCGGAACGGATTCCCTTCCTCCCTTCATCGTCGAGTCGTTTCTCCTGCAAGAGCGCGACACCCGGTCGTGGAGGATCGTGACCGTTTGGCGGAGCAGCGAGGAGCTCGAGGCGTACCGCTCATCCGTAGAGACCCCCGAGGGCGTGCGGATCTTTCGGGCGGTGGGTTCGGAACCGACTTTGACGATCCTGGAGGTTGCCGTGCACGCCGCCCGCCCCTCTGGGTGAAAACACCGAGTCCCCCCTTCTCCCGAGATTGGGTGGTTCTCCCGAAGCGAAGGCCCGCATGCCTGCGTCACCTTTAGAGTGCGCCCCGCAGAGGTGCACGGTGGAGGCCCGGTCGGCAGGGGTCTCCCCTGGACCTCCCTTCACGGGACAGCGCTCTCCGCGCCCGAGCCACGTACGAAGAGGCAGCACGATCGCGTCTCCTTGATCAGCCGGCGGGCCCACTCGAAGTCGATCTCTCCGGAGAGGCCGAAGAGGTTCACGTCGGCCTGGGGCAGCTGCAGGAACACGATATTGGGCCGGAAGAAGGCACCGCGGAACGCCTTCATGCCCGCCGGGAAGCCGTCCGCGAAGCGGTGTGTTTCGATCACCGTCCACGAGGCCGCCGCCCTGGTGGCGGCCCGGGCAGGCGTTCCCGACACCTGGTTGGACGACGTTCGCTATCTCCTCCGGTACCTGAACCTCACGTCCCCCGACGAGGCTCTCGGCATCGTTGCGCGATGCTTCGAAGAGGACCAGCTCCTTCCGAAGATCCGCCTCGTGTTGGAGGAACTCATCTCGGGGTGATCTCTTCCGTCACGGCCACGGCAGCGGCATGCTGATCACCCCGGTGCGCAAGTCCGGCACCGTGCCGTAGGTGAGATAGCGCTCGATCTCCCGGAGCGCCCGGGCCCGATGGTTCTCGTCCTGCCGGCCGTCGCCCGCCGACCCGCCGATTCGGATTGCCAGCTCCTCGAGCTGTCGCTCCGCCGCGTCTCGTACCTCGGCGGTGGCTTCCTCGTCGGAGGTCAGGGTGAAGAGCCCGTCCAGAACCGCTCGCTCCGCAACCCGCGCGTAGTGGCCCCGGTGGCCCGAGCGGGGGCCCGGCGCCCCCCAGGTGGCGTCCGTGAGCCCGTCCAGGACCTCGTCCAACGACACCTGACCGGGATCTCGATGGTGAAGCGAGACGACCCGGTGGGCCCGCTCTGGGTGGAGAAGGTTGTCCACGACCTCCTGGGCAAAGCTCCGGGCGATGGCCAGGGGGTCCAGGACCGGGCCCGCCGGGGACGGGATCCAGGGCTCCAGGCTCTGGAAGCCCGACGGGGTAGGTGGGATCAGGTTCAGGATCCGCTCCGGGATCTCCAGCTCCTCGGGCGACAGGACCTGAACGATCTCCTCCAACGCTCGACGCTGCTCGGCGGCGGGGATGGGCTCCACCGGAGTCTGACCGTCCCCGCGCATGGCGTGGTAGTGGCGGGCGCCGCCCACGTACTTGATCACCGCCTCCACCGAGTAACGATGGTGGAGGTAGGCGTGGGCCAGCCGCTGGTTCAGCCAGGCCATGGGCTCGTCCGGGCGGATCACCCGCTCGTCGAAGGAGTCCAGGATGAGCCGGCGCACGGCCCGGGTGCGCTCCAGGGCCTCGAACATGGTGGCCCCCTCCACCCACTGATGCACCTCGGGGAACGAGCCGGACTGCCCAGCGGCGGTGTGGTGCAGATGGCCCTGATCCAGGGCTTCCTCCACGATCTGGCGGAGCCCCTCGACCTCGGACTCCGCGTCGGGGAACCAGGTGTAGGCGTAGCGGACCGCCACCGAGTCGCTGTATCCCACGCTCGGGCGGTAGGCGTTGGAGATGTCCAGGTTTCCGTCGCCGTTGATCTCGATGAGGGGGAAGGGATAGTCCATCACCGACGACCGCCCCTGCGGAGCCCCGATGAAGTTGTGGGGAAAGCCCAGCGTGTGTCCGACCTCGTGAGCCACGTGCTGACGCCGCCGGGCCATGGCGAACTCCTCCGCCGTAAGCTGCGGTTCGATCCCTTGGTCCTCGAAGACGGGAAGCAACCCAGCGTAGATGTTGTAGTCGATGAGCGAGCGATGGGAGTCCATGCGAGGCAGGGCCCGGATGATCTCGCCCGTGCGAGGATCCCGGTGCTGCCCACCTACGGAGGCACCGGCCGCGGTCCGGTGGAGCACCGGGAGGATGGAGAAGCGCGAGTCCATCCAGTCCACATCTGCAGGGAGATCGGGCGCCTGGACCGCGTTGCGGAAGCCGGCGGCCTCGAAGGCGGCGTTCCACCACTCGATCCCTTCCCGGTAAGCCGACCGGTAGGGCTCGGGCGTGGCGGGATCTACATGGATCACGATGGGCTCCACCGGCTCCACCAGCTCACCTCGCAGATAGGCTTCGGGATCGCTGGGCTCCAGCCGCCAGCGCGGAGTAAGTCGCAGTCGGTACTCCCCGTCGAAGGGTTGGGAGAAATCCCAGTAGGTCTGAGCTCCGCTGGCCGTTCGTGGATCGTAAGGACGTGGAGCCATGGGCTCCTCGGGGAGTCGAACCAGGGAATGGTGCTGCTCCACGGTCACGAACCGGCCGTCGGGCGCGATCTGGGACACCCCGGACGCCGGGCTGGCGGCGAGAAACGACATGAGGACGGACACCTCGGTGTTCTCGGGGTAGGCCCGGGTGTACTCCCGGTTGATGACGCTCCGGTCCCGGTTCACCTGAGCGTCGAACGAGGAGGCGTTGCCCGGCAGGTCGCTCAAAAAGAAGTCGGTGGCGTTCACCAGCAAGCGGCCGCCCTCCTCGGCCGCGATGGGAAGGGAGGCCAGGACCGAGCGGGGAAAGGACTCCTCCACCGCCTGGACTTCATCGGGGTCTCCGGAGCTGGCAATCATCCCGCTGTTCGCTTGAAAGAGGAGGACCCGGGGGCCGTGTCGCTCGAAGTAGAGGACCCGGGAACCCGCTGAGGAGCCCCGATCGGGGCCGACAGTCCCCGTCCCCTGGCGGATCGAGACCATGTGGAGGAACTCCTCCCCCAGACGGTCGACCTCCAGGTAGATGTCGCCAGTCTCCTCGTCCAGGTGGACCGGGAAGAACCCGTCCTGGGAATGCATGTCGGCCGTGTAGTCCTGGATGGTCTGGCCAATCCCGGGCCGGGGCACGAGAAGGATCGCCAGGAGGACGGCGGTGGCAAACAACCCTTGGTGACCGGGACGCATGGTCCTACTCCAGTGTGGCGATTCGACGATTGACTTGCGGACCCGGCCAACGTACCCGAGGGGATGGCTGCGGGGCAATGCGGGAGGCACCGGGTTGGAGGTGGCCTCAACGATCCGCGGCAGCCAGATCCAGTACGGCCCCGGCCAACCGACGAATTCGCTCCTCATCGCCGGCGGCCTCCCCGTGCTCCACCTGGCGGGCGTGACTCCAGAGATCGACGGCCAGGTCGGCCAGAGCCGCCGCCCGCTCGGCACCAGCGGGCATCGCCTCTAGCCGGGCTAGCTCCGAGGAGATCTCCGCCGCCTGGGCCGGGGCGACGCCGTCGCGGCGGATGAGCTGGTCGTGGAGCGCTCGGGCCACGGCGAAGTGGGCAGGCCAGACGATGCGGGGCTGGTGCTGGGGGTTGAACTCCTCGAAGTGGACGAGACGGGCCGCCTCCAACTCGCTCTCCGTCAACCACTCGTTGGGGGTGAGGGCGAACACGTCCAGCCCCCGGGCGATCTCGGAGGCGTAGACATATCCATTGTGCCAATAAGCACCCCAGTAGCCGCCCAGGTAGAGCTCATCGGTGTCTATGGGACCCCGGTCGAAGAAGGCGATCTCCTGGGGGTTCTGGGCGTCCGTGAAGTCGAAGACCGACACCCCTCCCTGGTACCACGCCTGAACCTTGATGTCCCGCCCCGGGACCGGCACCAACGACCCGTTGTGGGCCACGCAGTTCTCCGTGCTGGTCTGGGGCGCCGGCATCTTGAAGTAGCTGGCGTGGCTCATCCGACCGTCGGCCAGCGTGAAGATGGTGTTTGCGCCCCACTCGTACCGATCCTCGACCCGGCATCGCGGCTGAGTACCGCCGCCCCACTCGTCGGTGAAGATCACCGTGCTGCCGTCATTGTTGAAGGTGGCCGAGTGCCAGAAGGCGAAGTTGGGGTCGACCACCTCGTCGATCCGCACCGGGTCCCTGGGATTCGAGATGTCCAGGAGGATTCCGTTCCCAGAACAGGCTCCGAGGGCCAGCCCCAGCTCCGGATAGGCGGTGATGTCGTGACAGCGGTCGGTGGGGCGGGTGGTCTGGGTCTCATCCCCGTGGTCGCCACCCTGGAAGAGACCGTCGATTCGGCCCGTCTCCGCATCGGCGAAGATGCGGGGCGACGAGACAATCCGGGCGTTTTCGGGTGCATCGAGCGGAACCTCGATGACATCTATGCTCCAGTAGGAGGTATTGGGGTTCAGGGGATCTCGGTCGTCCACGCACCCCGCCATCTCCTCACCAGACCGGGGCGCACTGGTCCCCGAGTTGTAGACGTAGAGCATGCCGGGGTCGTCGAGATCATCCACCAGGGTGTGGGTGTGAGACGCTCGGCAGGTCTGGACCACCGCAACCTGAACGGGATTGTCCAGGTCACTCACGTCGAAGATCCGGACGCCCCGGAAGCGTTCCGGGTCCACCGGTTCGTCCAGCGTACCCTCGGTCCCGCAGTCGATCCGACCCCGGGATTCCTGGGCCGACATGAAGAGGAGCTTGCCGTAGACCGACACGTCCCCCTGCCCCCCTGGACAGACGATGGTGGTCCGGAGTGCGGGATTCGTGGGGTCGGTGATGTCGAAGATCTGAATTCCGTGGTAGTTCCCCACGAAGATCAAGTCGTCCTGGAAGGCCAGGTCCGTGTTCGCGAAGGGGAAGGCGCCCGGATCGTCCGGGGCGTAGAATCCCTCAGGACGCGGCAGGTTGATGAGCAGGTCCATGTTCCACGACGCCTCCTCGGCATCGAACCATCCGGCACCCAGCCCCACCCGGGGATCGTCGGTCCCTCCCAACGTGAAGTCCTGGGCCGAAGCGGCCGCGGCTCCCACGGCCAGCCCAGCCGCCAGGGCTACGACCACGAACCCCGGACCTCGGGCTCGGCCCCCGTTCCCATTTCGCAGCCTAAACGTCATGCCGTTTCTCTCCCCTGACGGTGTGATGGATGGATGGCACCCTGAGGCCCCGGAGGCCTCAGCTTCCCCGGGCCAACATGGTCCGCATCCGGGCAATCTCATCCTGCTGATCGTTGGCCACGTGCGTCGAAAGCTCGAAGACGTCGCTTGCCCGGGCGGCCCCCGGCGAGGCCATGAGCTCCTCCACCATAAGGACGGCGCCCTCGTGGTGATAGATCATGAACTCGAGGAAAAGGCGATCGAACTCCTCCCCCCGGGCCGCCTCCAGCGTGGCCAACTCCTCGTCCGTGAGCATTCCCGCCATCATGTCATGTTCATGGTGACGGTGGTCATGATCCTGCTGGTGTCCGTGACGGAGAGCTCCACCAGGGAGTTCGTCGGACGCATCCAGCTCGATGCCGAGGGGCGGGACTTCCTCGCCCCGAAGCTCGAGCCATCGGGCCATCACCGCGATCTCATCCATCTGGGCTCGTTCGATCCTCTCGGCCAGGAGCCGAACGTCGTCCCGAGCCGAGCGTTCCGGGACCTTCCTCGCCATGATCAGCGCCTGCTCGTGGTGGAGAATCATGTTCTGCATGAAGAGGACATCCGCCGGCGTGTGTGGATCTCGCTCCGGAGGTCGCAGGTCCTCGGCGCCCAGGACTCGACTCTCCTCACCCGGGGCGCCCGGCTGGACGTTGACGGGAGTGCGCTCCTGCGCTTCGGCGGCAGAAGCGATGAGGAGGGTGCCCGCCAACACCACTGTTGTGCGAACCGTCCAGCCTGGGGATGCCATGGAACCGGCTCCTGATGAGAGATGGATGTCGAGGGAAATATACTACCGGAAGCGGAGCGGAGGTTTCAGAGTGGGGGGTGCGGCGCGGCCCGAGACCAATCCGGCGCGAAGGGGATGGCGGAGCTGACGGAACGGACACAGCTGAGATCATGCATATGAGGGCCCCGGCAGGACATTCCCGCCGGGCCGCCTCGACCACCGCGAGGATCCCCTCCAGGTCCCGCGGCGACACCCTGCGCAGCCACGGCCGCTTCCCCAGCGTCGTGCCCAGGGCCAGCTTCCAGCCCTGGTCGTCCAGCTCGAACGCCATGTGCAAGACCGCTCCAGCCCGGTTACCTTCCCTCCCACGGGTCGCACCCTTCGTCATCTTCGCTCCTCCATCTCATGGGGATGAGTGTTGGAGCTTGATGGGTGCGGCCCGTCGTCGTTTCAGGCAAATCCGCCTTCATAACATCTCAGTCCCTCACCGAATCTCTGACTCACCACGCTAGTCGTCGGTGACCGTCACCCGGAGCGGCGGTGTGGTCCAATCCGCGTGGTCATCGTGCCAGAAGTGGATCAGGATCCGTGTCTCTCCCACAGCTTCCCCTTCGATGTCCAGGTGATCGCCGTGGGCGTGGAGGTGGATCAGGCCCGTGGCCTCTCCCGGCGCAATCTCCGCCTCCACCGTGTACTCGCCACCCAGCGGAATAACGTGGTCGTACTCATTCAGGAAGTGGACATCCACCTCGGCTTCATCACCCAGGCCCACCTCGACCCCGCCGTGCCAGTGGTCGCCGTGAACGTACGCCAGCCGAGTCTCCGTGCCCCGTTCGTACACCTCCGCGGTCGCAGGCTCGCCCGCGTCTACCGTCACCCGGAGCGGCGGCGTGCTCCAGTCCGCATGGTCGTCGTGCCAGAGGTGGAGCACAATGCGCGTCTCGCCGACCCCCTCGGCATCGATGTCCAGGTGATCGCCGTGGGCGTGGAGGTGGATCAGGCCCGTGGCCTCTCCCGGCGCAATCTCCGCCTCCACCGTGTACTCGCCACCCAGCGGAATCACCTCGTCGTTCGCGTCCAGGAACCGCACGTCTACTTCGATCTCCTGGCCCAGAATCAGATCGACCCCACCGTGCCAGTGGTCACCATGAACGTAGGCCAGGCGGTTGTCCGTGCCCCGCTCGTAGACTTCAGCACCTGCGGGTCCACCGGCACCCACCGTCACCCGGAGCGGAGGCGTGCTCCAGTCCGCGTGGTTGTCGTGCCAAAAATGCAGGATCACGTGGGTCTCACCCACCGCCTCGGCCTCAATGTCCACGTGGTCACCGTGTCCATGTACATGCACGACATCCGTTCTCTCACCTGGCGCGACCTCGGCTTCCACCGTGTATTCGCCGCCCAGTGGAATGACCTGATCGCTCGCGTCCAGGAATCGCACATCCACTTCGATTTCCTCGCCCAGGTGCAGATCGATTCCACCGTGCCAGTGGTCGCCATGAACGTAGGCCAGGCGGTTATCCGTGCCGCGCTCGTAGACTTCTGCGGTCACGGGCTCGACGCCCGGCGTTCCCGGATCCGTAGGGCTGTCCGAACATCCTGCCAGAAGGATCAGAGATGCCGCTGCCGCGAGCGCGGTTCCAGTTCTATGATGAGTCCAGCTCATGTCTATCGTCCTCCAATGGACATCCAAGCGGCCCGCTCGGAGGGCCCCTGGCCGACGGCCCGAGCGCTCCGATGGGAAGATTTCTGATTCACCTCGCCCCGGCCCCTCATTCGTGGAGCGGCAAGGCGGGTCATGATTCGGTCAGAGGCGATCAGGCCGAAGGAGGCCCACGGGGATGTCGCGCGAGGACGGGTCGGCCATCGACTGCACGGTCGAACTCGGGATGGACGAATGCCGTGCTGGTCCAGACAGGCTCATCGATGTCCATCGCCGCCTGGGGCAGGACCTGGAGGTGGGCGGCGACGCAGAGCACACAATCGAAATCGAAGTCGGGTACGGGTAAGCGAGGCTCCCCGCCCCGTTCCGACTCCTGCCCCGACTCCGCTACGGCGGCGGTCGACAGATCGACCTCCCACCGTTCGTCGTGGTGCTGAGTCGGAACCCCAGCGGCCGTCCCCACATGCAGCAGGAGCGGGAGGCTCCAGAGGGCCCGCTGGACGAGCTTTTGAGTATGAGTCCGCATTATCAATATGTAACTGCCCAGCGGGGTGGCGAGCAAGGGAGCAATCCCTCCGTTGGCCCCCCCGCATGCGCAGCCGGTGCGACCGTGCGATTTGAGGTCACCTCTTTCGATACCTCCAGGACAACGGCATGCTCATCGGCTCCAACCACCTGTGGATCGCCTCCACCACCCTGGTTCGGGGTATACCACTGATTTCGAACAACGAGCGGCACTTCCAACGAGTCCCGGAGCTGCGGTTCATCAGCTATTCCTGATCCGCGCGAGCGCCGGGTCCGGACGCAGCAGGGGACATCTCGGAGATCAGCATGCCTCGTACACTGACGGCCTGGGCAGCAGGCGTCTGGCTCGCGGGAGCGGTCCATGCCGGGGCCGTCGGCGAAGGAACCGGTCCGCTTCCGACGAAAACGGAGATGTCGGACCTCATCGTCCTGGACCTCTACCCTCACTTGGACCACGCCCACGTAGGGTCCCTGTTGCAGGTGACGAGAGGGGATGGAGTGGCAGGTCAGCCGCATTTCGAGGACTCGCAGCGTGTCCTGTTTTCCTGGACGAAGGGCGAGACGTCCGGAGTGTACGTCTTCGATGTGATGGAGGAGGAGGTTTCTCTGTTCATTGAGGCGCCGCGAGGAGCATACTCGCCGAAGGTCATCCCGGGTGGGGGCGGAATTTCAGTGCTCAAGGTGGCCGAAGAGGGAATGGGCCAGCACCTCTACCGCTTTCCGCGCGAAGAGAGTCAGGGGATCCGCCTCCTGCCGGAGGTGCCCGACATCGAATCCTATGCGTGGGCCGGGGAGCGCTCGATCGCGTTCAGGAGAGAGAGCCAGCCTTCGCGTCTGTTCCTGGGCGACCTCGAGACCGGTGAGATTCTCCACGTTCAGGATCACGTGGGCGGCAACCTTCAGGAGGTCCCCGGAGAGTCGGCGGTGAGCTTCGTCGACCGCTCCGATCCGGAACAGTGGTTCGTCCGTCGTGTGGACGGAACCACCGGGGAGACCACGTCCCTCGTGGACACGCCGCCGGGCAGCGAGCACCACGCCTGGATGTCGGCACAGACCCTCGTCATGGGATACGAAGGGATTCTCTACCGCTTCACAGCAGGCCAGAGCACACAGTGGACCCCCCTGGTGGACCTGCGGGCGTATGTGGGGGACTTCGCCTGGTTCGCAGTGAGTCCTTCAGGCCTCAGGATTGCGCTGCTCGTTCAGCCCTGATACGGCAGTCGCTTCTGGAGCTCCGAGCCGCTGTCTTCCGAGCCAACTCCCACGAGTAGGAGCTACCGCCCGGGAGGAAGCGAGACGGAACCTACGCTCAGGTAGGGCAATTCCGCTCCCAGAATCGGAAGACTGAGAGGTCAAGTGACTGATAGACCGCGACTTGCCGTCACAGTGGGTCACGTGGCACGGGATTCGCTATCGGCTCCTCCATGCGTCGCTCAACGCCCGAACCGGGAACCTGCGACCCCCCACGAAACATTCGGCAGGAGATCAGCAGGATGCGAAAGACCATCGCTGCAGTGGCGCTCGGCGCAACCGTGCTCGCCCCCACGCTGGGCAGCGCCCAGGAGGTAGAGATCACGGCCGAGATCGGCTGGGTGAGCGAATACTATTACCGGGGCATCCCCCAGGCCACGTCGTCGGCCAGCGCGGGTATCGAACTGGAGACCGCGGGATTCTATCTGGGCACCTGGGCCGCCGATGTTGGTGAGGGTGCGGAGGTAGACCTCTACGGCGGATACCTCCTCGAGATCGAAGACTTCTGGGTTGGCGTGGGCGGAACCGGGTACTTCTACACCGGCAACTTCGACGACACCTATCTCGAAGGGAACCTCTTCGCCGGGTACGGTCCGATCGAGGCCGAGCTCTCGATCGGCCAGTGGGGAGCCTTCGATGCGCCTTCGGAGAACTACACCTTCGTAAGGGTCACCGCGGAGCACGAGGGATTCTACGTCTCGGGTGGAGTCTTTGGTCGGGACTTCTCCGGGAACTACTCCGAAGCCGGGTACGGATTCTCGGTGGCGGATGTGGATGTCACCTTCTCGTGGATCTGGAGCAACGCGGACCTGTCCGGCCGTGGCGCCGACGACCATACGCTTGTGCTCGGCGCAAGCAAGAGCTTCACGCTGTTCGGAGGCTGATGCCAGCGGAGGCACCGATCCTCGGTCGCCACCGCCTCGACTGTCCATCCAGACCGCCCCGCCGTAGCTTGCCCCCCGTGCCGGAGGGCGGTCTGGATCGATCTGGAGTTCCAGATCCTTGAAGGGCCACACATGCTCCGAAGCCCTTCAGCGTCTAGCTCGCCGTTCGAGGAAGCCGCGCTGCCACCCTGTTGCCACGCCCTTGTTGTCCGGCCGGGACGCCCGTCCTACCTTGGTTTTCGGACCGTGAGGCCATCTGGATTTTCTTCCAAGGGACCGGGAACGACCTCTTCCTGGTCTGGACCCACCACCGGCTGAACACCGATCGGGTCCTGGGGCCCCAAGGGTGACTTCTCGGAGCGATGCCGGAGCTTCGAGACGCTCTCCCGGGGCGGTGCCTTCGAGATCAACTACACCCTCCGGCTGTAGGCGGGCGCATGGACGGGATGAGTCGGCGGGGGTTTCTTCGGAGCGCGGCGGGGGGGGTTGCCGGAGCGGGTCTGGTGTCGGCGTCCGGCTTCGTGAGCGCCGGGGCTGGAGCCGGAAGCCCTGGGGACGCAGGTGGTGACGCGGAATCCGGGGCAGGCGACGCGGCTTTCCGACCCGCTCTGGTGAAGCCGGAGCGGCTCCGGCCCGGGGATACGGTGGCTGTGGTGAACCCCGCCGGCGCCCTCTACAGCGCCACCGACATCCGCATCGTGGTTGAGCGGCTCGAGGCGCTGGACCTCCGGGTCCGCACCGGGGAGCACGTCCTCTCGCGCCACGCCTACTTCGCCGGAACCGACGAGGAGCGGGCCGAGGACCTGAACCGGATGCTCCGGGATCCCTCGATCCGGGGGATCGTGGCGACCCGGGGCGGGTGGGGTTCGGCCCGCATCCTGGACCGGGTGGACTACGACGCCCTTCGCGCCGACCCCAAGGTGCTGGTGGGGTACAGCGACGTCACCGCCCTCCTGAACGCCGTGCACCAGCGCACCGGGCTCGTCACCTACCACGGTCCCGTGGGAATGTCGCCCTTCACCGAGTTCACGGCGGAGCACTTCCGCCGCGTCCTCTTCGACGGGGAGGCCTACACCCTGGAGAATCCGGTGCGGGTGGGGAACGACCTGACCCACACCGCGGATCGGATCCTCACCCTCACCCCCGGTACGGCCCGGGGGCGCCTGCTGGGCGGGAACCTCACCGTCTTTACCAGCATCCTGGGCTCCGGCTACGTCCCCGACACCGCCGGGTGCATCTTCTTCACCGAGGACATCGGGGAGGAACTCTACCGGGTGGACCGGATGCTCACCCAGTTGGCGCTGAATGAGATCCTGGATGCGGTAAACGGCTTCGTCTTCGGCCGCTGCACCAACTGTGGTCCCGGAAGCGGATTCGCCTCCTTCACCCTGGAGGAACTCCTGGAGCAGCACACCGGCCGTCTGGGCGTTCCGGTGTGGTACGGCTCCATGATCGGCCACATTCCGGACATGTTCACCCTCCCGGTGGGTCTGGAGGTGGAGGTGGACGCCGCCGCCGGAACCTTGACGCTCCTGGAGCCGCCGGTAGCCTGACCCGGAGTGGACGTCATGCCCGAGGTCAACCGGGTCCTCCCCCCAGGGACGGATTGACCGAGCAGGTCCGCAGCGGCGCTTGGACCGGTGGTGCCCTGCGCTTCTTCAACGGCCCCCGTGGGGCCGCGTACCCGGGCTCGGCCGCCTCCTCGGCGAGCTTCACGTTGAACGGGCACACACCTCCGGGAACGGACGTCCTGATCCAGGGTTCGCTGCCATGCCACTCGCCCTCCAAATTTTCAGGAGATCCCGCCCATGGAGCACACGGTTCAGATCCTCCACATCGGATTCGTGACCCACGACGTGAAGCAGTTCGTCGTGACCCGTCCCGACGAATTCGAGTTCGAACCCGGCCAGGGGGTGGAGCTGGCCGTGGACGAGGAGGGATGGCGAAGTGAGGGGCGTCCGTTCACCCCAACCTCTCTTCCCGACGAACCGGTCCTGGAGTTCACCATCAAGATCTATCCGGACCACGAGGGGGTCACCCGCAAGCTGGACACCCTCGAGCCGGGGGCGTCGCTCCGCATGTCCTCGGCCTTCGGAACCATCACCTACCAGGGTCCCGGCACCTTCATCGCGGGGGGCGCCGGGGTCACGCCCTTCCTGGCCATCCTACGACGCCTGCACGTGAGCGGAGAACTGGAGGCCTCGTCCTTGCTCTTCAGCAACCGAACCCCTGCCGACGTGATCTGTGAAAAGGAGCTGCGGCACCGGCTGGACGACCGGTGCCACCTCACCTGCACAGGCCGTTCCGCACCCGGATACGAGAGTCGGCGAATCGATGGCGACTACCTCGAGGAGAAGCTCGACGACCTGGACCAGCACTTCTACCTGTGCGGCCCCCCGGCCATGGTGAACGACGTTCGGGAGGCGCTCCAGGCGCTCGGCGTCGATCCCGAACGAACGGTGTTGGAAGAGTAGTCCCCCGGCGCTGCGAGGGGCCCGGAGAGGGGAGCCGGGATGGGGGTGCCCGGGCGGCGAGCCGAGCCCCCCCAAGTTCCGCGGAATCGGGATCAGCCTTGAACCTCACCAGCCGCTCCCCCCCCCAATGCCGCACCACACCAACAGCCGACGACCCTTGCCCTACAGGATCTGACGCACTCCCAGCTCGAAGCTCCGCTCCGGGCCTACGTAGATGCCTTGGCGCAGGCCGGTGATGTAGCGCTTATCGGTGAGGTTCTTGATCGCGCCGAAGACGGAGGTCGAACCGATGGCCTGCCACTCCGCGGTGAGGTCGAGCGTCTTGTAGGAGGGCATCAGACCGCCCCAGATGCCGCCCTCTGCAAAGTTCGGGATCTCGCGCAAGTTGGTTTCGTCTCCGAACTGTTCGCCCCTATGGTGGACGAGCAGACTCGCGCGCAGCGGACCGGACTGGAAGTCCAGGGCGAGGTTCGCCAACACGCGAGGGGCGTAGGGAATGCGGTTGCCGGCGTTCTCTCCGGACTCGAAGCGCGACGTCGGCACCCAGGTGACGTTCCCCGAAAGCTCGAGGCCTTCGATCAGCCGGTACCCGAGCGCAAGCTCCGCGCCCTGGTGCAGCGTCGCACCGGCATTCGAGCGAGAGAGCCGCGGGTCGCTGTTCCCGGTGACCACCTGGTTCTGGAAATCCATGCGGAACAACGCGAGCTCGTAGTCGAAGGCGCCCCGGGTTCCGCGGACACCCACCTCGAAGTTCGTCGAGCGCTCGGCTTCGAGCAGCTGGTCCGTCATCCCATCCAGCGCCACGCCGTTGGAGGCGGGAGAGAAGGCGCGGTAGATGCCGCCGTAGATCTGCGCGGACTCGTTGAGCGAATAGGTCGTTCCGACTCCGGGCAGGAACTCGGTATTGGACGTCGTGGGGGGAGGGTCATCTCCCGTGAGCACCTGTCGCTCTTGCTCATAGGTTTCCAGACGTACACCGGGAGTGAGCGCGAAGCGATCGGAGAACTGGATGCGGTTGTGCAGGTGAACCGCGATGCTGGTCGCAGAATCGATCCGGTGCCGGTCGTTGGGTCCCGTGCGGTCCTGCGTGCGGGTGGCGCGGATGCGCCGGTCGTCCGACTCCTCGTAGAACCCGCGCACGCCGAACTCGGCGTCGCTGTCGAGCCCGAAGAGGCCGTGCTCGAACGTCAGGCGAGTGTCGACGCTGATCCGAAGTGCGCTGGCTCATGCCGATCCCATCCCACCTCGGTTGCTCACCCGAGATTCTCCGTCGTATCATACTTCTCGGTGCCGAGGGACGTTGGACTTTCCCTTCCGTCCCGAGACACTTCCACTCCGCCCCCCCCACCCACCCGGAACTGGCTCCATGGCCCACCTGCCACCCGTGGACGAACAGACTCTGCGGGACACCCTGGCCGCCATACCCGACCTGGTCTTCGTGCTGGATCGGGATGCCAGCATCGTCTACGCGAATCGGGGAGAGGCCGGGATCGACGTGGATGAGGCCCTGGGCCGGTCGGTCTTCGACTACGTGGCTCCCGGCTCGGTGGAGGCCTACCGCGAGGTCCTGGAAGAGGTCATCCGAACCGGCACTCAGGCCGAGCACGAAGGGCAGGTGCTTGGAGCCGACGGACGATCGCGCTGGTTCCGGAGCCAAATCATCCCCATCCGGAAGAACGGGGCCACCACCCTGATCGTCTCGCTGGCCCAGGACGTCACCGAGCACAGGCGATTCGACCGGGAGCGGCGCCGCCGGGAGCGGCGCCGGAGCGAGGCGATCCTCCAGGCGGTGGGATCGGCGGCCCGCCTCTTACTGGAGAGCCCAGGGTGGGAGCAGCGCATCGACGAGGTCCTGGCCCGGTTGGGGGAGGCCACCGAGGTGAGCCGGGCCTATCTCTTCCAGACCCATCCCGCCCCGGACGGAACCCCACTGGTCAGCCAACGCTTCGAATGGGCCGCACCGGACGCAGACGCACAGATCGACAACCCCGACTTGCAGGGGTTGGATCTGGCCGGGAGCGGGTACGAGCGATGGGTCCGCCTCTTCCAGGCCGGTGAGATGGTGCAGGGGCCCGTCGCCGGGCTTCCGGCGTCCGAGAGGCCGCACCTTCAGGCCCAGTCCATCCTCTCGACAGCAATCGTGCCGGTCTACATGGGCGGAGTGTGGTGGGGATGCCTGGGCTTCGATGACTGCCGCCGGCCCCGGGAGTGGCCCAAGGTCGAGCAGGAAGCGCTCCGGGCCGCGGCCAGCACCCTGGGAGGTGCCATCGAGCGGGAGCGGGCCGAGGCCGGGACCCGTGCCAGCGAGGAGCACTATCGACGACTCGTGGAGACCTCACCCTACACCGTTTACGCCCTGGATGTGAAGGGCCGCCTCACCGAAGTGAACCGGGCCGGGGAGGAGCTCCTGGGGAGACCGGCCGACAAGGTGCTGGGCCGACCCTTCCAGGAGCTCTTCGCTCCGGAGGACCTGCTCCCGGCCGAGGCCGCGTATCGCCGGATCCTGGAGGGCGAGGCCACGACGGTGGAGTTGGAGCTCCGCATCCAGCGGCCCTCGGGGGAGAAGAGAGACATCCGCCTGGCGGCCCGATCGATCCGTTCCGAAGGGACTCTCGAAGGGATGCATGGGATCGCCCGAGACATCACGGACGAGCGGGCGCGGGACGAACAGCTCCGTCGGGCCGAGCGCCTGGCGAGCCTGGGCACTCTCATCGGAGGGGTGGCCCACGAGCTGAACAATCCCCTCACCTCGATTCGGGGCCTGGTTCAGCTTCTCCTGGACGAGAAGCGCCCCAGCGAGGAGGTGGAGTTGCTCCGCACGGTCGTGCGGGAAGCCGAGCGGAGCGCCCGCGTCGTGGAGAACCTCCGGCGGCTGACCCGACGAAGCCACGAGCCCGACGAGTCGGTGGGCTCGGTGGATCTGAACGACGTGGTCCATCACGTGCTAAGGGTACGGCGCTACTCTCTCCAGACCCACAACATCGACGTCTCCCTGGACCTGGCCGATCCCCTTCCCCCGGTCGCTGCCACCGCCGATAAGCTCGAGCAGGTCTTCCTCAATCTGATCACCAACGCCGAGCAGGCCCTCGAGACCATGGACCGCGAGCGGCGGGTCGTGGTGCGCACCAAGGCTTCCCGCCTGGGCGTCACCCTCTCGGTATTCGACAATGGACCCGGGATTCTACCCGAGCACCTGAACCGCGTCTTCGACCCCTTCTTCACCACGAAGGGCCCGGCTGAAGGAACGGGACTGGGACTCAGCCTCGTGCATTCCATGGTCACGGAGCTCGGTGGACACATCGACGTGGAAAGCCAGGTGGACAGAGGCACTCTCTTCCAGGTGCGCCTGCCGGTGTCTCGACGAGGAATGGGAAGTCCTTCGACGAATGAGCCCCCCCAGCCCGAGGACCCGGAGCCCACCGTCGCCACCCCCCAGCGTTCCCTCCGGATCCTCGTCGTGGACGACGAGCCGAGCATCCGGCAGTTCCTGGGCCGGCTCCTCACCCGCGAGGGACACGGAGTGGTACTGGCCACCGACGGGGCCGACGCCATCCAGGAGGTGGAAGCTGCAGAAGAGCCGTTTCACCTGATCCTCTCCGACCTGCGGATGCCGGGGATTGGAGGAGAGGAACTCTTCAAGACTCTCAGGCAAGAGGCTCCGGAGTACGAGAGACGCATCGTCTTCATGACCGGCGACGTCACGGCCCGGGAGGTGGGGCGCATCATGGGGGAAACCCGAGCGCCCATCGTGCACAAGCCCTTCGACATCTCGGAAATCCTGGAGCTGGTCCGGTCCCACGGGCACCAGCCCGAGTGAGGGGTGCGAATCCGATGAAGACCGCGAACGAGCCCGCCCATCCGGCGATCGAGGAGTCCGTCGACCGAACCCTTTCGCGAGTCGGAAACCGTGTCCGGTTGGCGGTCCCCCTCGGGATCGGCAAGCCCAACCACCTCGTGAACGAAATCTACCGGCGCGCGACGGAAGACCCCGCCTTAGAGCTGACCATCTACACCGCCCTGTCACTCGGCAGGCCACGGTGGTCGAGCGAGCTGGAGCGCCGGTTGGTCGAGCCCCTCGCCGACCGCCTCTTTGGAGGGTATCCCGAGCTCGCGTATCTCGAACCGCTCCTCGAAGGAGAGTTGCCGGAGAACGTCCGAGTGCTTGAGTTCTTCTTCCAGCCGGGGCCTTCATGAACAGTCCCGTGGCGCAGCGGCACCATGTGGCGAGCAACTACACGCACGTCGCGCGGGACCTCCTGGACCGCAAGATCAACGTAGTTGCCCAGCTCATTGGAAAGGAGGAGGACAACGGCGCGGTGCGCTACAGCCTCGGATCGAACCCGGACCTGACGTCGGATCTCGTCCCGACCCTGCGGAAGAGACAGGAGGGGGGTCAGGAGATCGCGGTACTGGGGCAGGTGAACCGTGCCATGCCGTTCATGTACGGGGACGCCAGCGTCGAGCCCGGCTACTTCGATCACGTCGTCGACGACCCGAAGCTGGACTTTCCCTTGTATGGAGCACCGAACGTGCCCGTGAGCTCGGCGGACTACATGATCGCTCTACACGCCGCCACCCTCATCCGGGACGGAGGCACGCTCCAGATTGGGATCGGGTCGATGGGAGACGCGGTGACCAAGCTTCTGAAGCACCGGCACGAGCACAACGCCTCCTTCAGACGATTGGTCCACGACGCGGGCGTCGCTGGCCGCTACGGGGGGCTCGTGGAGCGGATCGGGGGCCTGGAGCCGTTTCGTGAAGGGCTCTACGCGTCGTCGGAGATGCTCGTCGACGGCTTCCTCGAGCTAATGCGCAGCGGGATCCTTACGCGGGAAGTCTACGACAGCGTGCCGATCCAGCGGCTTGTGAACGAAGGCCGCATTGGGAAGGAGGTGACGCCCGGGACACTCGATGTCCTCGTCGCGGAGGGGATCGTGTCCGAGGAACTCTCCGAGGGGGATCTCGAATTTCTGCAACGCTTCGGCATCCTGCGGGAAGACGTCCGCCTGGAAGGCGGCAATCTCATCTTCGGGGACGGGGCTCGCGTCCCCACCGACGTGAACGACTCTAGCACCCGAGCGGCCATCGCGGAGCAAGGCCTGGGCGATCGCCTGGGCGACGGTCACGTAGCACACGCCTCCTTCTTCCTGGGTCCCAGCGCGTTCTACGAGTCCCTCCGCTCGATGGAGCGTTACGAACGGCAGATGCTCGGAATGACGGCGATCTCCTTCGTGAACGCGCTCTACGGAAACGAGGAGCTGAAGCGCCTCCAGCGCCGGCATGCCCGATTCCTCAATACGGGGATCATCGCGACCCTGAACGGCGCGGTGACCTCCGACGCCCTCGACGACGGACGGGTGATCAGCGGAGTCGGGGGCCAGTACAACTTCGTGGCGATGGCGCACGAGCTCGAGGACGCCCGGTCGATCCTCATGATCGCCAGCACCGACGAACGCGGCGGCGAGGTGTCCTCGAACATCCGCTTCAGGTATGGGCACACGACCATCCCCCGGCACCTTCGAGACCTTGTCATCACCGAGTATGGGATCGCAGACCTCAGGGGCAGGAGCGACGAGGAGGTGGCAGCAGCTCTCATCGAGATCGCGGACACCCGCTTCCAAGGCGAACTGCTAGCGGAGGCGAAGGAGGCCGGGAAGGTTTCTGCCGGCTACTCCATTCCCGAATGGGCTATGGCGAACCGTCCGGAGCGCCTGGAGGAGCTCCTCGCACCCTACCGAAGCCGCGGATTCTTCGAGCCCTATCCGTTCGGCACCGAGCTGACGGAGGTGGAACTCGTGCTGAAGAAGGCACTCGCCACCATGGAGAAGGCGATGAGCGCGGAGGAAATCCGTCTCCCTGGCCCCAGCGGGCTCCGGGACGCGATCTCGATCCCGCAGAGCGCCGGTCCGTATCTCGAGCGCCTTCGGCTCGACGATCCCTCGGGCGCGCAGGAGATGCTCATGCAGCGAGCGGTCGTCCTCGCCCTCTCAACGATCGATGCAATCTGACGAACCCGGTCAGGACGGCATCATCCCGCCCCCAAGACAAAGAGCCGCAGGGAACCGCTCGCTTACGGTTGCCTCGACCGTGGCACATCCATTGCTAGGAATTCGCATGCCCGAAGCAGTGGAAAAACGATACATTCCAACCACGGAGGCGATCATGAACCGCGATGAGGCGAAGGGCGGTTGGACGAAGGCGAAGGGGAAGATCCGGGAGAAGTGGGGCGAGCTCACCGATGACGACTTGGACCGGATTCAGGGGAAGTACGAGCAATTGGTTGGCGCTCTCCAGCAGCGTTACGGCTGGGAAAAGGAGCAGGCACAGAAGGAGGTCGCGGCTTGGCGGAGGGAAAACCAGGTGACCCTGGAGTAGCGCTCCTCCCCTCCTGGAGCCGGTGCAATACTTCGGTCCGCGACCCGAACGGTGCAGCGGCAAACGTCGCGCGGGAAGGCCGATTCAGGGAGCGCAGATCTGGATGGCGGTCCCATGACTACGCAAGGCAAGCCACGACGAATATTCACGGTTCTCGGGTGCCTTCTGGGCATGACCGCCTTGGCGTGGGGAGGGTGGCGTGTGGCGGAGTCCCTTCCGGATCACCTGAAGCCCTGGACTCCTCTGACCCTCGACCACCCCATCAACCCCATCACCACCTGGAAGCTGCACGCCCTCCGGGACGAACCCGACGTCTGCCTCACCGCGCTGGAGGCGGCCGATGTGGGCTACTCCGTCGTTTCCGCACGGGATGACGAAGGGGGATGCGGCTGGGAGACCGCCGTGAGGATCACGGCGGCCGCCGTGCCCTATTCCGCACCTCAGCCCCTGACCTCGCGCTGCGCGATGGTAGCGGGCCTTCATATGTGGGAAACCCAGGTCCTGGTTCCCGCTGCCGAGGAACACTTCGGGGTCGGGGTTTCGGAGATTATCCACTACGGGACCTACGTCTGCCGCCCGGTCAGTGGCCGGGAGGGCGCACGGCTATCCGAACATGCGCTGGCCAACGCCATCGACATCGGCGGCGTACACCTCGAGGATGGGCGGACGGTCACCGTGCTCGACGGCTGGGATGGGCCGGCGGACGAGCAGGCCTTTCTCCGCGAGGTGCGTGACGGGGCGTGCCGGTTGTTTCGCGCCGTTCTGGGGCCGGACTACAATCCGGCCCACGCCGACCATTTCCATTTCGACATGGGCCGCTGGCGGACCTGTAGCTGATGGAGGCTCACATGCCGCAGCAGGAACGTCTGGAAACGCAAAGGCGGGCCGAGCGCCAATCTCCAGGTATGACTCCGCTCTGATTTCGGGGATCGGGGAAAAGTTTCCCGAAGCCCGTCGAGCCGTTTCTCCAGCCGGGGATCAGGGATGGTTCACGTTCCCAAGAGGACCACCAGCACGGCGTCCTTTGCCAGCTGTTCCAGAGCCGCCTGGGTGGCGAGTATGCCAGGGGGCGTTCGGTATGGGCTTTGCACATCTTACGGAAAGGGAGCTGGATGACGGTCCTCTCCCAACGAGAAATCCGGGACACGTCCGCACACTGGCACTGCTGCCATGGCGCGGAGCCCGGCTAGCACGAGGAGGTGGGTCATGATCGGATGGCTTGGGCTGTTGCTTCTCATCGTACTGCTTGTCGGTGTCCTGCCCACATATCCGTACTCCCGGGGTTGGGGCTACGGGCCGAGTGGGCTTCTGGGCATCCTGGTCCTGATCGTGCTCATCATGGCGCTTACCGGTCGGATCGGATGAGGGCGTTTCCGGATGCCGAAATTGGAACGGACTCGGCCCGGAGCCTCGTTGCCCTCGCGCCTCTTGACGCAACACCGGTCGGCCACCGCGACGGGCCGCGCGAACCAGCATGAACCCAGGCCCTCAATCCAAGGAGTCCCGCTATGAACCAGACGACGTCGCTCAAGTCATCGGTCACCCTCATCCACACCAGGTCTGGCGACCTGGTGCGGGTACAGATTCCGGATGTCACGGCTGCTTTGGAAGCCGGCATCCCGACGACACTGAGAAATGGAGAGGTGGTCCAGTGCCTGCACAATGATGAGCACGGCGTGTTGATCGCACGTGGCGACGGCAGCCGAATGCTCGTGCCGGTGCAGGGCGCACGGATGGTGGTCATTCGTCGGTTTTCCGCGTCGTTGGAGAGCGATGAGTCGCTCGACGGACCTTCGCACTACACCGAGTCCGTCCACGACGAGAGGCCCGCCACCGGCGCCGGAAAGAATCGGCCGCGACGGCCCCGGGCGGGACCGGAGGGAGAGGGGCGAAGGGCTTCTCCATCGGGACCGTGAACGCTCTCGGGCAACGATACAACCCGGGCATCTGGGCCCGGGCCTCCGCGACCCTGGCCGAGATGGACCCCGGTCGATTCTGGCGCGCCGCGGGAAGTGGGATTCGAGCCGCGATGGTGCCATGAATCGCGAACGCTACCATCCCATCGAGGCCTATGGGGCGATCGGCGACCTCCGAACCGTGGCGCTGGTGGGCCCGGAAGGGTCCATTGACTGGTGCTGCCTCCCGAGCCTGGAATGCCCCAGCGCATTCGCGGCGCTGCTGGACCATCAGCGTGGAGGCCGATTCCGAATCGCACCCGTCTCGGGCCGACCTCTCGGCCAGAGGTATCTCGAGGACACCAACGTCCTGGAGACCGTGATGGAGGGGGAGGGCGGCCGTCTGACGGTGACCGACTTCATGCCCATCGAAGGATCCATCGACGGCTGCGGTGGATCCACGTCCGAGCAGGCAATCTACCGACTGCTCGAGGGGGAAGGCGGGACGGTGGAGGTGGACGTGGAATGGAGTCCCCGGCTCGACTACGGCAGGACACCTACCCGGATCCTCCGCTCCGGGGACAACTTCGTGGCACGGTCCCGCAAGGACATCCTCTCGGCCACCGGCCTCCCTCCCGGTGCCGACCTCACCGAGGATCGGGTGGGCCCATTGGTGCGTACGCGGATCACGGTCGAGCCGGGTGCCCCGCGACTTCTCGTCACCCGCTGGGGGGGCCTGGAGGAGGTGTCGCTGGACGCGGGGAAGACCCGGCTTCGCCGCACCGTGGAGTGCTGGCGGGCCTGGGTGCACAAGGAACCAGCCACGGCGGAGCGCGGTTGGGCCGATCCGTGGAGCGATGTGGTGATCCGGTCCGAGTTGGCATTGAAGCTCCTGACCCATGCCGACACCGGCGCCATCGCGGCTGCCGCCACCACATCCCTCCCGGAGGAGATCGGGGGGGTGCGAAACTGGGACTACCGTCTCACCTGGATCCGGGACGCGGCGCTGGTGGCCCAGGCCCTGTTCGCCCTCGGGCATCGGCCGGATGCGGAGGCGTTCATCCACTGGGTGGAGCGGGTGGCCGCCACAGAGGGTGAGAAGGACTGGGGCCTTCAGATCGCCTACGGGCTCCACGGCCAGGAGAACCTGACCGAAAAGGACCTGGTGAACCTGGAGGGATACAAGCGGTCTGCGCCCGTGCGCATTGGAAATGGCGCCGGGACTCAGCTCCAGCTCGATGTGTACGGTGAGCTCCTGGCGGCGGCCGAGGAGCTCGTGCGGCTCGGAGGGGAGCTCGAACCCCCGATCCTGGAGTTCCTGCCCCATGTTGCGGACCTGGCCTGCGAGGCCTGGCACCAGCCCGACTACGGAATCTGGGAGCTCCGTAACGGTCCCTTCCACCTGGTGCATTCCAAGGTGATGGTGTGGGTCGCCCTCGACCGGGCACTCAAGCTGGTCGAGGCCGGTGTGATCGAAGGCGATTGCGACTCCTGGCGAAAGAGCCGATCCGAAGTCCACGAGGCAGTGCTTCGGGAGGGGTTCGACTCCGAGCTCGGTGCGTTCAAGCAGTCCTTCGAGCGGAGCGTCCTGGATGCGTCGAACGTCCGCATGCCGTTGTTCGAGTTCCTTCCCGTGGAGGATCCACGGGTTCAGGGCACGATCGACGCGACCCTCGAGCATCTTACGCAAGGGGATCTCGTCCACCGGTACGTCGCCGACGACGGGGTGGCTGGATTCGAGGGGGCGTTCGGGATCTGCACCTTCTGGCTCGTCGACGCCCTGGCCCTCTCCGGCCGCCTCGACGAGGCCCACACCCTCTTCGAGGGGATGCTGGAGCGCCGCAATCACCTCGGCCTCTATTCGGAGGAGATCGATACGCGCACCGGAATGTTTCTCGGGAATTTCCCCCAGGCGTACACGCACGTAAGCCTCATCAACAGCACCCTTTACCTGGCGGATGCCGAGGGCAAGGAGCTGCCGATCCCCTCCCTCCTGGGGTCATCGGGCGCGTCTGCGCGCAGCTGATCGGGAGGATCAGGCATTCGGTTCCCCCCGAGGTCAGCTCGGGAGGGTAGCCAGGCCACGACCTCCACTCGCTGCGAGAAATGCACGAGTGGCGGAGTCGGGCTGAGCTCGATCCCAAACGGTTCCGCCATCATGTTCTCGGTCAGCTCCACCGAAGCGGGCTGAAGGGGCAGCCGTGCGGGAGATCGCGACTCCTCACGAGTGCGATCTCACGATTCTCTGGACCCATACCGATGACGAGGAGACGTGCCGCGCCAGGCTCACCGTAATCGACAGCGATTGACCTACAACCAATGGGCGCACACACAGAGTGCGGGGGCCCGCTCCTTGATCCGCCCATGGCCCTTGTCCCGATGCGCGGCGACGGGCAAGGAAAGGAGAAGAAAATGGAGCTCGAGGACCGTGTTGCACTGATAACTGGAGCCGGCTCGGGCATCGGCGCCGCCAGCGCCCGGCGGCTCTCCCGGGCAGGAGCACGGATCGCCCTCCTGGGACGCAGTGCAGAGGATCTGGAGGCGTTGGCCGCCGCAATCCGGGGGGAGGGCGGGGAAGCGCTTCCCGTGGCGGCGGACATCGTGGATGTCGACGCCCTCCAGGAGAGCTACGACCGCATTCTCGATCGATGGGGGCGCCTGGACGTGGTGTTTGCAAACGCGGGTGTGAACGGTGTCTGGGCGCCCATCGAAGAGCTCGATCCGGAAGACTGGCGGGAAACGGTGGAGATCAACCTGACCGGGACCTTTCAGACCATCAAGCTCGCCGTGCCCTACCTGAAGCTCCGCGGGGGCTCCGTGATCATCACCTCCTCGGTGAACGGGACGCGTGTCTTCAGCAACACCGGAGCCACGGCCTATGCATGTACGAAGGGAGCCCAGATCGTGCTGAGTCGGATGCTCGCCCTCGAACTGGCTGAATTCGGTATCCGGGTGAATGCGATCTGCCCCGGCGCGGTCGAGACGGACATCGAGGAGAGCATGGATGTGAAGGGAGTGGAGCGAATCCGACACCCCCATTCGGTCCCCGACGATGTCATCCCCCTGGGTGGGAAACCCGCCTCCAGCGCCCACGTGGCAGATCTGGTGCTCTTTCTGGCCGGCGATGCGTCGAGCCATGTCACAGGTACGGAAATCTGGATCGACGGGGGCCAATCCCTCCTGAAGGGATGACGCAACGGCGACGGCCCCCGGAGAGTTGGCGGTCCCTCACGGGCTGATGGTACCCGTGCAGCTCATACGGCTTACCCGACGGGAAAGGCCATGGTGGAGAGGAGGGCGTTCTCCGCCTGCCGGGAGTCCAATCGCGTGTGCTGCACCACCACAGGCACGTCCGACTCGAACAAGCTCGCGTAATCGGTATCCACCGGTATGGGCTCCGGAACATCCAGGTCGTTGAACCGGAGGTGACGCGTCCGCCGGGGAGGTACGGTCACCACATACGGACCGATCGGCTCCCGGTCTTCGAAGAAGATCGTGATGCTGATCCTTGCCTCGTCCGGCCCGGTGTTCAAGATGCAGGCCGTCTCGTGGCTCAGCATCTCCGGCTCTGGACCGTGGCTCCCAGCTGGAATGTACCCCTCGGGAATCAGCCACGTCCGATGACCCATCGCTTTCATTTTCTCACCCCTGTTGCCATGACGTCCCTCAATCCGGTTGAGCCCTGCCACCGCCGCCGTGGCCGGGGTCTTCGCCGTCGAGCTCGGCAGCTCCCTCGTCCTGGGGCTCCTCGTAGCTGGTTCCCTCTTGTTCCGGAGTCAACTCAGTCGCCTCCTCCCGCTGGCGAATCCACAGGATCACGCCAACGGTGACCACAACGAAGAGGGCGATGGCCACCCCTATCAGAACGCTCATTTCTTCCTCCGGTCCGAGAGGGATCTAGAGGGCCACGGCTCCATTCAGGCCATACCCCCCGAGCCCCCCGGGCGACGATGGAGATGACCAGGAGCACCGAGAAT
>SLCK01000032.1 GCA_007125845.1 Gemmatimonadota bacterium | reverse complement strand
GGGCCCGCCTCCGTCGTTGCCTCGCCTCGACGTAGCTCACCCGCTATGCCTGCGGCGAGCCGCCTTGGATTCAGGCCCCTGGCGCTCCCAACGGTGGCCACTCCCCTTCTTCAACAACCTTTTAACGCGTCCGAGTGACATGGGAAGTCGCCCGACCGAGCGTTCCCCCGACTCCCGAACCCTGAAGGAAGGCCTGGATCAAGTGCGCGAAGAGACGGTTTCCGTGCTCGTCGTGGACGACGACGATACGATGCGGCACATCCTCGAGATGCGGCTTCGCAAATGGGGGTTCCGGGTCCTTCTCGCCGCCGACGCGAGGGAGGCCGTCGAACTGGTCAGGACCGGAGATCCGGCGCTCGTCTTGTCGGATGTGGTGATGCCGGACATGTCCGGCATCGAGCTGGTCCGGGAGCTCAAGGGGTCCGATCCCGATCGCCCGATCGTCCTGATCACCGCTCACGGAACGGTCGAGATGGCGGTCGAGGCGATAAAGTCGGGTGCCGTGGACTTTCTCACCAAGCCCCTCAACTACCCGAATCTGAGGGCGGTCCTCGATCAGGCTCGACGGGATCGGGAGACCGTCTCTCGCTCGCGGGAGCTGTCCACGGACCTCGCAGAGACGAAGGGATTCGGCCCCTTCATCGGCCTGAGTCCCCAGATGAAGGAGGTCTACGAGGTCCTGAAGGGGTTGGCGGAAAGTGACGCGTCCGTGCTCATCCACGGGGAGAGTGGTACAGGAAAGGAGTTGGTCGCGCGGACCATTCACGAGCTGAGCTCGCGCAGACCGGGTCCGTTCGTTGCCGTGAACGCCGCGGCCATTCCAGGGGAGCTGATGGAGAGTCAGGTGTTCGGGCATGAGAAGGGTGCCTTTACAGGTGCCTCGGGGGAGGGCGTCGGCTGCTTCGAGCTCGCGGACGGGGGCACACTCTTCCTCGACGAGATCTCGGAGATGCCATTGCAGCTCCAGCCCAAGCTCCTTCGAGTCCTCGACGAGGCCCGCTTCCGCAGGGTAGGGGGCACGAGGGAGATCAGCGTGGACACGCGCACCCTCTCGGCCACCAACCGGGATCCGCGGGAATCGGTGCGCGATGGACACCTGCGCGAGGACCTCTACTATCGATTGAACGTCCTCTCACTCCGTCTCCCCCCTCTGCGCGAGCGGGACGGCGACGTGTCCCTCCTTGCACACTGCTTTCTGGAGCACTTCGGAGAGAAGCACGGAGTCTCCTCCCCGGTGATGAGAGAGGAGACGCTGGAGATGTTGGAGCGCTATCGATGGCCCGGAAACGTCCGCGAATTGCGCAACGTTGTCGAGCGAGCGACGATCCTCGCGCGCGGCGGCTGGATCGAGCCGTCCCACCTTCCTCCGTACATCCGGCATCCGGACGACAGCCAGATGGACCAGCTCGTCGTGACCCCGGGCTTCACGGCCGCCGAGGTGGAAAAGCAACTGATCCTGCAGACGCTTGACGAGACCGGGGACAACAAGGCTGAAGCGGCCCGGAGGCTCGGTCTCAACGTCAAAACGATTCGAAACAAGCTCAAGTCGTACGGGATCGAGCGTTGACGCTAGCGTAGTGAGTCAGAGAATCGCCGACATTCGTGAGCTCACTATCGCGGCGGCCGGTTCCGGCCCTCAGGAATCTGGTTCGGGAGTTGACCGACCGGAGGGTCGCCGGCCGAGGTCGATCTGTCGAAGCTGCTCCAGCGTCTCCTCCAGTTCCCGGACCGCCCGCTCGTGGGCCGCGGCCCGCTCGGTCGCAATCCGAAGGTCCTCGAGGATCGAGCGAAGCCAGACCGCCTGCATTCCCGGAAGGGTGTCCGGAAACTCATCGGCGAGGGCTTCGAGCAGAGCGTCCGCCTGATCGGGCTCGCGCAGTGGGCTGTCCGGAAGGAGGTGGACGAGCGAAAGCCCCCAAAGCGCATCCGCTCTCGATTCGAGGGCCGGTTCCACAGTAAGGACCCACTCGAATTGTCGGGCCGCCTCCGAGTATCGGCCATCGGCCAGGAGAGATCGGCCGCGCAGGACTCCGCTAGAGGGAGACGGTTCGGGGATGGGTGGAAGAAGGAGGTCAGCGTCCTGGACCGTCGAGGTCGGCGGCGCGAGCTCTTCCTCATCGGAGCCCGCAAAGGTCGCGCAGGCGCCGACGGCGAAGGCAAGGACCAGGGCGCCTAGGCGTCGAAAGGCCGCCCGACTTGCGCCGGGACCGGGCTTGACCCGTGAGTGGCGATTCCAGTCTGCCTCAATGCGCTCCCGCAACACGTCCTTCTCCCCGGACAGTTCGGGCGAAACCGGGGCGAAGGTGTCCTCTTCGACGGCTCCGTGCCGGCATCCCCACTGACGATGGCTATCCGCCTCTTAGCACCCCCGGAGGCGGCGAAATGATCCCCGCCGCCTCCGGAAGCTCAGCCGTCAGGAATCGTCGTCGGCCTGCTCTGCACCGCTTCCCATCGTAACGGTCGGGTCGGCCGGGGCGGAGCCAAAGTCGATGACCATCGCGACACGTCGGTTTTGCCAACCGTCCTCACCGGGACCCTGTGCGCCCGGAACGACCTGACGGTCCGAGGCTTCTCCGTAGCTCACCGCGCGCAGGCGGTCGGAGGGGATTCCGGCCGCAGAGAGATACTCGACCACGGCCTGCGCCCGACGTTCACCGAGCTGCTGGTTGTACTCGGGGCTGCCCGCGGGATCTGTGAAGCCCTCCACAGTGATGATGGCGTTCTGATAATACCCTTGCACCACCTCGGCGAAGCGATCGAGAATCTCTGAGTCCTGTTCTCGAATCGTGTCGTCGTCGAATGCGAAGTGCACGGGCGAGTTGAATCGGATCGCCGACTCGAGCCGCTCGACCGTCGAGTGGAACTCGTCGAATTCTGCCTGGAGGTTCGTGAGCGAAGTCTCGAGGTTGTTCAGCCTTTGCTCCAGCCGATCCTCCACGCTCCGCATCCTATCGTCGGCTCGCTCCTCGCTTTCCCGCATCTCGGCACGGATCTGATCGAGCTCTGATTCCAGCTCGTCGGGCTTCACATGCGCGCAAGCCGAGGTCACCGCGATGGCGGCGACGACGACGAGTCCTCGCTGCGCCCTGCTCCATACGTCGAACCGTGACATCTCCGGACCTCCTGATTTGGGAATGCTCGTCTCCCGAGTACCGCCCTTCTTGCGCCGAGGATCGATCGGCACCGGGGGGGCGGCACCCGGATTCCTCCGAAAGGACGGCAAGCTCGATGCCAATGCATCGATCGTGGAACAGGGTGCGCCGGAAGACGGTGCAGTTGTGCGTGAAGCGAGCAGAGGGGACAGAGTGGGCCCACCGGGTTCAGAGACGTGGCTGGCCAGATGGAAAAGGCATCAGGTAGGTATTTTTTCCCGGTTTCCGGAAAATCGGCCCCTGAAAAGGCGTGTGCGGCCGGGCGACTGTCGAGCTATCGACGAACCCGGGCGACCACGACCTGAACCCCGAGGGGGATCCAGCGCTGAACGAGACTGAGGGGGAGCCAGGCGACCTTGCCTGCGAGAAACCGCGGAAAGTCGCCCTCGAGCGAGCCGGAGAGGCGGCGCCGCCGGGTCGCCATCACGCTCAGCCAACGAAGGACGTACGGGTCCAGCGTCCCGTGCCGCAGGTGCTGGATAGGCTGCCAACCAGCTTCCTCGACGAGCGCCCGCAACGTATGCGGAGCATAGGCCGCCGTGTGGCGCGGTGTGTGAAACCCCGCCCAATCCGGGCCGGACAGCTTTGCGGTCAGCGAAGCGAGATCCGGTACCTCGACCACCAGCACGCCGTCGGATCGCGACAGCCTGCGAAGTGTCCGCAGGGTCGCCAGCGGTCGCGGGTCATGTTCGAGCGCATGCCAGAGGGTGATGGCCCGAAATCCGCTACCGGCCATCGCGCGAAGCGTGTCTTCCTCTTCGGCCAGAGTCCCCCGCACGAGGTGGAGACCCTGCCAGGCGGTGCGTTCCTCAGACCAACCGCGGTCGCTCGTGTCGATGCCGACTGCGAGCCCATGGGTCCGACGCTCGAGGGCTCGCAGGAAGGTCGGACGCCCACAGCCCAGGTCCAGGACGGGGTCTCCGGGGGCAATCGGTGCGTGGCGAAGGAGGAGACGAACCCTCCGTCGATCCATCCGGTCCAGGGCTCGCTTGACCAGGGGACTCCAGCGGCCCCATGCGGCCGGTCCGCGGTGGGGGAGATAGTCAGGAGGATAGAAGTCGTCCAGCTGCTCTTCTCCGGGGCGTGGGGACATGTACACGAGGCCGCAGCGGCCGCATGTGACGAATGAAAACTCTGCGCTTCCGCCTGGAGCCAACTGGACCTGTGAGGTCAGGAGGGGCAGAGCCGCGTCTGCGCCGCATAGGAGGCACGGAGTGTCTTCGAGTCCAGAGCTCAGGTGGGTGATCATCGTTCGCGGAGGACTCGCTCGAGGACCTTGGCGGAGGTGAGCACGCCTGGGAGCCCGGCGCCGGGATGGGTGCCCGCTCCCACGAAATACAGTCCGGCGACATCCGGTGAGCGGTTGTGGAAGCGAAAGTATGCGGACTGTCGGAGGAGGGGCTCCGGTCCGAAGGCTGACCCGTCCCGGGAGCGAAGCGTGTTCTCGAAATAGTCGGGAGTGACGTGGAACCTCGTGACCAGGTGATCGCCCAGGTCGGGCAGCAGTCGTTGCTCGAGGGACTCCAGGATCCTCGAGAAGTATGTATCGCCCGTGGACTCCCAGTCGATTCCACTCAGATTGTTGGGGACGGGAGAGAGGACGTAGAAGCCCTCGTGTCCGGGCGGGGCGAGAGTCGGATCGGTGCGCGTTGGAGCGTGGAGATACAGGGAGAAGTCGTCAGAGAGGACCCTCCGCTTGAAGATGTCGCGGAGGAGCCCCCGGTAGCGCGGCCCGAGCAGGATTGTGTGGTGCTGAAGGTCCGGGTACGTGCGGTCCGTTCCGAAATACCCCACGAAGAGGCCGATTGAGGAGCGTTTGCGGGCCACCGACCGGTTGGTGTTTCGCCTCCGGTGTCGGGAGTCGAGCATCTGTGTGTAGACGATCGAGGGATCCGCGTTCGCCACCACGAGGTCGCACGGAGTCTGAGTTCCGTCCTCGGTGAGCACGCCTGCCACTCGTCCATTCACCACTTCGATCTGCTCGACCGGGTTCGCGTAGCGGATCTCGACGTCCAGCTCCTCGAGCAGTCGGACGAGTCCATTCACGATCGCGCCCGTGCCGCCGAGCGCGAAGTGAACCCCCCAACGACGCTCCAGCGTGTGGATGAGGAGGTAGATCGAGGTGGTCCGGTAGGGGTCCCCGCCCACGAGGAGGGGCTCGAAGGAGAACACCTGGCGAAGTCGCTCGTCCATCAGGTATCGGGAGACGAGCGAGTAGACGCTCCGGTGATTTCCCAGTTGGAGCATCCGGGGGATGATTCGAACCATGTCCCTGAGGCGGGAAAAAGGCTGATCGGCGAGGCGGAGGTAGCCGACCTCGAAGATTTGCTCCGCGTGGCGCGCCAGCTTCCGGTAGCCGTCCACGTCCCGCGGCTCGAAGGCCTCGATCTGCGCTAGCAATCGTTTCTCGTCTCCGACGAAGTCGAAGCTCTCACCACCGGGAAAGAGAATCCGGTAAAAGGGATCCACCGGGACGAGCTCGAAGTAGTCCGCGGGATCGCGACCCACCAGCTCGAAGAGCTCGGTCAGGAGATACGGGGCCGTGATCACGGTGGGGCCGGCGTCGAAGGTGAACCCATCTCGCCGAAAGACGCGTGCTCGCCCACCGGGATCCGGAAGCGCTTCGACGACCGTCACCTTCATCCCTCTCGCCCGTAGGCGGACCGCCGCGGCCAGGCCTCCGAAGCCCGCACCCACGACCACGGCGTGCGGCCGGTTCATGACGGCGATCCCCGTGTCACGTATCGACTCGCAGCAAAGATGCGGACTCGGCAAGGACATCCCGGAACTCCTCGTAGCTCTCGAGCACGGAGAATCCCGGTGTCGCTGTTCCGGTCCGCACTGCCGCGGGGTGACCACCGAGGTAGAGCTTCACGGAGGCAGGGGTTGCCCGGCGAACCTCGGCGAGCAGGTCCTCGAGCGAGGAGCTTGCCGATGGATGGAGGACGCTGAGCGCCACCGCCCGAACGTCCGGGGACTCCGCGAGGCGTGCGATCTCGACAGAGGGCAGGTCGGGTCCCGCGTATATCGGTCTCCAACCGGCGTGGGCCGCGGTGAGCGCGGCCAGGAGCGCTCCGAACTCGTGGAGCTGGCCCGAGGGGGTCGTGCACACGACGCCGGGCACCGCGCCGGGCAACTCAGCGGCCTGAATCTGCACACCGAGGACCTCACGGATCACTGCTGAGGCGAGATGCTCCTCCGCGACCCCGATGCTGCCTCTCTTCCAGGCAGAGCCAAGCTCTCGGAGCAGGGGAACGATGAAGCCCTGCACGAACCCGAAGGAGGTCGCGCTCAGGGCGACTCGGCCCAGGAGCGCTCGGAGTGACGCCGTGTCGCGGTCCTCCACGGCGGACATCGCTGTGCCCAGCTCCTCGTGGAAGAGAGTATCTGCACGTCTCTCCCGGACAGGGGTGTCGACGGGGGAAGGGGAGGCCAGCTCTCGCTCCGCGGCCATCAACTCGCGCAGTTCATCGGTCGACCGGTGGGCGATCGAGCCGATCGAATGTCCGGCGGCGACCAGGTCCCGAAGCAGGCGGATCCGTTCGATCTCGCGCTCCGAGTAACGCCTCTGCCCGCCCCGCGAGCGGTCGGGTTCCACGGCTCCATACCTGCGTTCCCAGGCGCGCAGGAGGTGAGCGGCCACTCCGGTGCGGGAGACCGCGACGCGGACGGGAAAGAGGGGCTCCGTGGCGGAACCTGAACGATGGTCAGAGATCATTTGACCAGAGATCCGGTTGTTCCTGCAAGGACGAGGGTGTGCCGGCGGCCCCAAGCGAGCTGTCGTGTAAAACTAATACATTGACAAGAATTGTACATGGCCCTAGCCTATCTTATCACCGAACGACCCAATCGTGCGCGGCGAGCCGGTATGGGCCGGATCGCATGGATCGCGCTCCGGGCGGCTCGCTTCCTAGGCTCGAGGCTCGCATGTCCCAAATCTTCTCCAGTGCGAACGTGCGTTTCGGTGGCAGCGTAACCGAGGCGTTGGCACTCTGGATCGTGATCGGGTTCAGCGCTGCGGCCGTCCTGGGTTTCGCGGTCTTCGGTGTGCGGCCGGAGCTCCTGGGACACGTACCCTGGGCGGTGCCCTTTTTTGCATTCTCGTTCCGACTCTTTTCAATCGGCCAGATCCTCCTCGCAACCGGAGCGCTCGCCCTGTTGCTCGTTCTTCGGACTGGGGTTCGCTGGGTTCCGGCCTTCATAGCCCTCTACGCCATCAGCCTCGCCAGCGAGCTTTCGGGTACCCAGATCGGATTTCCCTTCGGTCCGTATCACTACACGCCGACTCTGGGTGCCAAGTGGTTCGGAGAGGTTCCCCTTGTGATCCCGCTGTCCTGGTTCATCATGGCGATTCCCGCCTACTTCATCGCTCTGAAGATGGCCCCGGGGAGAGGTGCCTGGACGCATATAGCTCTGGGAGCAGCGGTTCTCACCGCCTGGGACCTGGCCCTGGACCCGGCGATGAGCCACGCGACGGTCTACTGGAGATGGGAGGTGGAAGGAGCGTACTACGGCATGCCTTGGGTCAACTTGGCGGGTTGGCTGTTCACCTCCACTCTGCTCATGATGGCTCTGACGGTGCTGCGCGCGGACCGCTGGGTTCTCCAGCTGCCCTTTGCGTGGCTCGTCTGCTTTTACGGCGCCAACGTGTTGCTCGCACTTGGAATGGCGATGGTCGCGGGTCTCGTGTGGGCCGTCGTCGCCACGCTGGGGGCCTACGCCGCGTTGGGCGTCATCGGACGGACGTTCCGAAGGGCTCACGGGGCCGAGCCGGTGGCAGTGTGATGGACGGGGCCATGTATGCTTCACTCGAGGCCTCGCCGAGCGTCGGCCGGAGGAAGAAGCTGGACAGCATCCGGATCCGCTCGGGGCTCATTCGGACCTGGGATCGGCTCCGCGTTGGCGATCCGGATCCAGGTCTCTTCGAAGGTCAGCTCCTCCGGCCCGGGTTCGCGCTGGCGGTTGCACCGGCCGCAGGGCGCCGGGATCCAGACGACTCGATCTGGCTGGCTGCCCTTGCGGTGCAACTTGCGCATGAGGCTTCCCTCGTGCACGACGATGTCGTCGACAACGCACAGATGCGGAGGACGAAAGAGACGGTCTTGGCCCGGGACGGGGTTGGTGCCGCTCTCATCCTTGGCGATCAACTCCTCGCCCGGGCGTATCTGGCTGCCGCAGCCACGGAGAGCATGGAATTCGTGCGCCGCTTCACGCGGGCGATCGACGAAACCATCTCCGGTGAGCGCGATCAGGGTGCGGCTTCCGGCCGGCTGCTTTCGCCGGATGAGGCCCGCCGGATCGCTCGCCGCAAGTCGGGGGAGCTCTTCGGGATCGCTCTGGCGGCCTCGACCCTGCTGCGTGGAAAGGGCGACACGGATGTCCTCCAGGACCTCGGTCGGGATCTGGGTCTACTGTACCAGAAGGTGGACGACTTGCTCGACTTCTGCCCCGGAGCCTCAACCGGGAAGGTCCCCCTGGCTGATTCCGGGCGAGGGCTATGGACGTGGCCACGGAAGTACCTCCCCCCCGGTGCATCTCCGGCCAGCCTGTTTCGCTCCGGCGTTGGCGGCATCCCCGCAGCCCGTGCACTCGAGGAGTTGAACGCGGAGGGCCTGGAGCTTCTGCGGCGCATCCAGCGCCGGATCCCCTGGGCGACGGAAGTGCGCGAAGGGGTGAAGCGCTGGTTGGAGACGGCGGTCGAGGCGGTGCGCCTGGAGATCTCCGCAGCACCGCCTGGCGGGGATGACCTCGGCCCCGTACAGCTGGACCAGGCGAGTTCGTCCGACCGGAATGGCGTGGGATGGGAGGGATCGGACAGAGCGCTCGACATCCTCGCCCGTCACGGCCGTACTTTCCACTTCGCGTCACGAATGATGCCACAGGCGGTTCGCGAGCCGACCGCCCGTATCTACGCCTTCTGCAGATTGGTCGACGACGCTGTCGATCGGGCTCGTCACCCCGACGAGGCGAGGCGTGCTCTCCACCGCATCGAGGTCGATGCGCGGGTCGGGTACGCAGCCGGCGGTGACGGGCTCGTAGGTCGCACCATGGCGGAAATGAGAACTGCCGACGTCCCATTCCGCCTCGTGGAAGAGCTCCTCTCCGGGGTCCGCATGGACCTTCGTCCTCGCGAATACCAGGACCTGGTCGAGCTCCGCGTCTACACCCACCGGGTCGCAGGAGTCGTAGGGCACTGGATCGCTGGCGTTGCGGGCGTGCGGGATCCCTGGGCCCTGTCGTTGGCGGACGAGCTTGGACACGCCATGCAGCTCACGAACATCGCGAGGGACGTTGGAGCCGATCTGGCTTTGGGGCGCTTGTATCTTCCCCTGGACCTCCTCGACCGTCACGGACTATCGCGGGAGCAGCTCCTGGACATGGCTCATGGAGATGCGCCGATTCGACCGGGATTCGCGGCCGCCCTCGAGGAGGTCATGGGATGGGCGGACGCGGGCTACGGCGCCGCATTCCAGGCGCTTCCCCAGCTTCCCGGCGAGTACCGCCGGGCGATGGCCGTGGCGGCGCGCGTCTACCAGGGAATCCACGGCGAGATCCGCGGGGGCGGATACGACACCCTGCGGAAACGAGCGCGCACCGGACTTCCCCGCAAAGGGTTGCTCGCCGCCCGGGCCCTCTGGGAGCTAAGGGGAGCGAATCGGCGGGCGCTTCCACCGTCGGCCTGATCGGGACCTTTCTGCCGGCTTGCACTCTCCTTCTGGCGAAACCGGGTTCGGGGACGCATCTTGTTAGACATCGTGATCTGCAAGGGCGACGGCGGTCGAGGCCCCGGCGTCCTCACGGCGTCTTGTGCAGGTGCCTTCGGGTGGCGTCGTCCTGCAAGCCTTTCAGTGGAGAGGAAGACAATGAGAAGTAGTCCGCGAGGTGTTCCCTGGTCTCCCGTGCGAGCTGGATTGGCGCTCGCGCTGGGCGCCGTTCTGGCGGTGCCGGCGTTCGCCGGCGCGCAGGGTACGGGGACGGAGAACGGGGAGTGGCGCTACCTCGGGGGGGATGCGTGGCACACGCGCTACCTACCGGCGAGCGAGATCGACGCCACGAACTTCAACGATCTCGAGTTGGTGTGGAGCTGGAATGGAACGAGCTTCGGCACACCGGGTGCGGACCTGATGCGTCCGACGCCGAGCTACGTGGACGGGATCATCTACACGGTCGCGGGGGCCCGCCGTCACGTGGTCGCGATCGACGCGAACACGGGCGCGACGATCTGGAGCCACCGCGAACCGGACACGTTCCGGTGGGAGTACTCGATGCGGGCCGGCTACGGAAAGGGAGTCGCCTACCATGAGATCGACGGACGTCCCGTGATCTACATGGTGACCCCGGCGCGCTTTCTCTGGGCGCTCGACGGGATCACCGGCGCTCCGCTCGAGAACTGGGGCCGGGGCGTCGACCTGCCCGGCTTCGGTGACACCGGGGTGTTGGATGTCCTGGAAGACCAGGCACGAGACTGGGGTCCGTGGGAGGACCTGAACCAGCCCTGGGATCCGTACCAGGGGATTCCCCTCGAGCTCGGGTACGCGACGGCCTCGTCGCCCCCGATCGTCGTGAACGACGTGGTCGTGGTCGGAACGTCGCACGAGCAGGGCTACAACCAGACCCGGATGGAGAACATCCCCGGCGACATCGTCGCCTACGATGCCCGCACGGGTGAGAAGAAGTGGAAGTTCCACGTCGTCCCGCGTCCGGGTGAGTACGGACATGAGACGTGGGAGAACGATGCCTGGTACTGGTCCGGCAACATCGGATCGTGGGCACCGATGTCCGCCGATCCGGAGCTGGGACTCGTCTACATCCCGACCAAGGGAGGCGTCCTCGACTACTACGGTGGCTTCCGACCCGGGGACAATCTCTTCGGGAATAGCATCATCGCCCTCGACGTGGAGACGGGCGAGCGAAGATGGCACTTCCAGATCGTCCGTCACGACATATGGAACTACGATACGCCGACGGCTCCAGTGCTGCTCGACGTGACCGTCGACGGGGAGGAGATCCCGGTCGTGGCTCAGGCTACGAAACAGTCCTTCCTCTATGTCCTGAACCGGGAGACGGGAGAGCCGGTGTGGCCGATGGAGGATCGTCCGGTACCCCAGTCCAATGTGCCTGGCGAGCAGTTGGCGGAGACCCAACCGTTCCCGACCTGGCCCCTTGCCTATGATCTCCAGGGCCGCTCGGAGGAACACCTGATCGACTACACCCCGGAGATCCGCCAGCGCGCGCTGGAGGTTGCCGAGGCGGGCAACCACTTTGCGCCCCTCTACAATCCGCCCACGCACCGGGGCAACCCCCAGGGTGACCCTCCGGCGCGCATCTGCGGCGGGGGTGGTGGTGGATCGAACATTCCGGGGCCCGCGGCGGCCGACCCGACGTCGGGTGTCATCTTCGTCTCTTCGCAGAGCGGGTGCACCTTCGTGGAGCTCGTTCCGGGCGAAGAGGTGGACTGGGACGGCGCGGCCGGCACAACCGTGGTCGATTGGGCGCGCGGGGCCGGAGGCGAGCCGAGGGATCCCCCGGACAATATCGACGGGCTCTCCATCTGGAAGGGACCAGTCGGTCGGATCACGGCGATCGACCTGAATACCGGTGAGCACCTCTGGGTGACGCCGCATGGAGACGCTCCGGAGTCCGTGCAGGAGACGATCCGCAACCACCCGCTCCTCGAGGGCGTGGACGGGGTCATGACGAACCCGGGCCGGGGCGGCCTTCCCGGAATGATGGCGACGGAAACCCTGCTCATCGCGAGCGGGATGACGAGCGACGACACCCCGCACATCTTCGCGATCGACAAGGAAACCGGAGAGCGGGTCGGGCAGGTGCCCATTCCGGAGGCGAGCACCTACGGGATGGGTGGCTTCGTGCACGAAGGAAAGCAGCACATCATGGTGTTGCAGCCCACGGGATTCGCGGTCTACGCCCTCCCTTAGGGCTCGCGAGTGCTGGATCGAAGGAAGGGAAGGGGGTCTCCGGCCATTCGCCGGAGGCCCCCTTCGACGTGATCATGGTTCGGTGAGGACCAGGCGGAATCCGATGAAGGGCCGACTCGCACCCGGATCGGCCCCGCCCCGGATCGCAGCCCGCACGTTGGCGGGCGGATCGCCGAACGATCCCCCACGCATCACCCAGAGCGCGTCCGCATTAAGGTCGGGCTCACCGGATGCGTTTCGATCGTAGGGGCCGGGCAGAAAGGGGGTTCGGGTCCACTCCCAGACGTTGCCGCTCATGTCCGAAACGGGGTAGAGGCACTCCGGGCATGGGAAGGCGCCGACCGGGGTGGTTCCCGGTCCCTGGAAGTTGGCTCGGTCCCGCCTCGGCTCGTTCCCCCAGGGATAGATCCTCCCGTCATCGCCCCGCGCCGCCTTCTCCCATTGGGCCTCCGTGGGCAAGGTGATGGTCCAGCCCGCGTCGAGGTGCCGTGCCAGGGTCTCGGGAGTGTCGGGCCACTGCCTCAGAGTGCTTTCCAGCCAGCGCGCATAGGCAATGGCGTCTGGCCAGGTGACCATCACCACTGGATGATCGAGCGGGCCCACCAGGGCCTCGGGGTCCACACGGTGGCCGGTTTCCTCCACGAAGGCGCGAAACTGCGCCACGGTGACGGGATAACGCCCGATGAAATACGCCCCAAGCTCGACCATCGCGGGGCCGCCCGTGTGCATCCAGCGCTCGTTGTCGAAGGCCTCGCCGTCGAGCGTCGGATCGCTCCCCATCTGGAAGGGACCGGCCGGGATTTCGACGAAGCCCAGGCGTTCGTCGTCCGGGAGTAACCAGGCCTCGCTGCGGAAGCCTGACAGGTCGCCGCTCGAGCTCGCTGGGGGAAGCACGACTTCCGCTTGGATCGGTCCGACGGCCGATGAGCTGTCCCGGTGGGCCCACATGGACGCCGCGAGGACAAGAGCCGCCAGAAAGACGATCGCCGCAAGCTGGCGCGGGGATCGGCCGGCGGATTCTTTCGGCTGCTGGACTCTATGTTCTCGCACTGCTCATGGCCTCTTCAGTGGTGTTCGAGGGAGGACGCCAGGTACCGGAGAGCTGAGGCGGTGCGGCCGTGCGGCGGCCGTCAGGGGGATCGGGAAACCATTGCCTCGCAGGCGAACTCCCACCCGTGTTCGCAGGCCCTTTCGTAGAGCTCCTGCTCTGAGAAGTCCGCGAGGCTCGCTCCTCCCTCCCGCAGGAGAACCCTGAAGTCGATCGGACGTGGCCTCGCGGTCACCCGACGCTCGGGCTCGAGAACGTTGAGACAGCCCGGCTGGAAGCGGAGTTCGCACGCCCGGGCGAAGTACCCCATGGCCAGGTCCGGGTCGTGGTCCACAATCCGGCCTTCCTGGAGGTGCCTTCCCAGCTCGTTGCATGCCCACCCCGAGTTGTCCGCGCAGTACGCGTACTGGAGTTGAGTGAGGCGATCGCAAGCGTTGCGGCGGCCCTCCTCACAGGCTTCCTGCCAGAAGGGAACGCTGTCGCCGGTGTGCCGCCCGTCAGTGCGTCCCGTCACGGTCATGAGCGCAAAGAAGGTGATCCAGGCGCTCATGTGCAGGAGGTTCGCCGTGGCGGGTGTCCAGTCCAGCTTGATGCGCTGCCAGGTCGAGCTACTTCGGATCGAATGTGCAAGATGGTCGATCCACTGGACGCTGAGGTTGAGGAGGGGGACGGCGAGGAGCTTGTCGTAAAACGTCGGGACCCCGATCACCTCGAGGCCCCAGAAGAGCACGATCACCCCCACCCCGTAGAGGATGCCGAAGATCGTCTTTCCGATCGGCGTGCGCGGTGAGGTGGATGGGTCGGTCACGAGGAGGTGGAGTCCGAGGAAGACTGCCGTGGGAATCTCCGAGTCCACGAAGAAGGGCACGCCGATCATCGTCGTATACAGCCAACTCCACGCGAAAAGGACGACCGCGGCGGATCCGGCGACCAGGGTGATCGAAAACGAATACATCGCGATCAACCCGATCAGGAAGAGAAACATGTAGATGCGGGGCGCCAGAGTCAGCGTCGTGGCGATTTCCAAGCCCCAGGTCAAGTCGCTCGCGTTCATCGCGATGAGGATCACCGAGAAGAGACCCAGCGAGAAAGCCGAGGGATTGAAGATGTGGACGCGCCGTCCCTCCCGGTTCCAGCGCACAAACTCCTTGCCCAGGAACCCGATCGCGATCATCAGGAACTGCAGGTAGAACCAGTCGTCCCGGAACCATAGGAAGAGATTCGTGCTCAGGACGATGGGAAATGGGCCGAAGCCAAGGATGTAGGGACGATGTCGGGCCCAGGCGAGGAGGATGCTGAATGAATACGCGAAGACGAACTGGGCGGCGAGGAGCCATGCGTAGTCATAGACGGGACGCCAGTACCATCCCCAGTAGACGAAGACTGCGATCTGGAGCGTCGCCTGGAGGTAATGCTGAGGGCGAAGGACGACAGCAAAGGCCTGGCCGTCCAGGACGTCCTTCATCCGCACGAAGATCCACCCCTGCCATGCAAGGAGTGCGGCGGCCGATCCCCAGAAGGACCAGACGAGCACGGAATGCTCCTGGACCCGATCGACGAAGGAGACGAGAACGAGCAGAGCTGTGAATGCGAGGGGCATCCAGAACCACTTTCGGACGGGGGCCGATTGGCCCGGTCCGGTTATGGTATCAGCGCCTTCCCGCGGTGCTCGTTTGCGATCCTTTCCGGACCGCCTGGACCTGGTAGGTGACATCGAGGCTCGATCTCGAGCGGTGGTTCTATCGTTCAGCCGGCGGATCCGGTACTCGGCCCCTCCGCGGCGTGCACACTAGCCGGGGGCAAGCGGAGGAGCAATGGGTTTCCCGATGCGTCTGCGAGCCACTTTCACCCTTCCCGGCCGGACGCCGGCTCCGTCCGGGTCAACTCACGGTTCCTCGCGTGCCCGCGTCTGTAAGGATGTTGTAGGTGGTGCTAGGAGCTGCCCCGCTCGATCGGAGCGCGGACCACGTTGCCCCATTCGGTCCAGGATCCGTCGTAGTTTCGGACCTTTGCAAATCCGAGGAGGTGGTGAAGGACGAACCAGGTGTGACTGGACCGCTCTCCGATCCGACAATAGGCGACCACGTCGTCGTCGGGGTCCAGCCCCTGCTCCTCGAGGTAGATCGCCTTGAGCTGATCAGCCGACTTGAAGGTGCCGTCCTCGTTGGCGGCTCTTTTCCACGGAACGCTCTTGGCACCAGGGATGTGACCTCCACGCAGAGTGCCCTCCTGGGGATAGTCAGGCATGTGCAGGAGCTCACCCCGGTACTCCTCCGGGGAGCGTACGTCGACCAGGGGCTGGTTCGACTCGAGGTGGGCCAGGACCTCGTCGCGGAAGGCGCGGATGCGGGTGTCGTCACGCTTGATCACGGGGTACTCGGTTCTTTCCCGCTTCGGCACCTCCGTGGTGAGCTCCCGTCCCTCCGCCACCCACTTCTGTCTTCCTCCGTTCATCAGGCGCACGTCGGGGTGCCCGAACAGGCGGAACACCCAGAGAGCGTAAGTGGCCCACCAGTTGAAGTTGTCTCCGTAGAAGACCACAGTGGAGTCCCTGCGGATGCCCTTGGATGCCATGAGCTCGGCGAAGGCCTCGCCGTCGATGTAGTCGCGGTTTACCGGATCGTTCAGGTCCATGTGCCAGTCGACCTTCACCGCTCCGGGAATGTGTCCCGTGTCGTACAGGAGGACATCCTCGTCCGACTCCACCACCACGATGTCTGGGTGATCGAGGTGCTTGGCCACCCAATCGGTGGAGACGAGCATCCCGGGCCGGGCGTACTGGTCGAATGACGGATTCGACTCGGGCGAGACAGACATGGTACCTCCGGAGTTGTTCGAGAAGAGTCAGCGAAAGTTGGTTGGAACGCATGGGCGCTTCGAGTTGCGATACTACCCACGGAGCTCCTTCCGGTTCATCGGCCTGCCCGTCGCCCATGGGACGTCTCCGGGTACGTGCCGGGAACTGTCTCGGGGGTGCCGAGGTAGCTCCCACACATGAGCCTCCCGACTCCTCTTCAGACGATCGTAGACCGGTTCCAACGGGCGCCCAGAGACCTTCGGGTCCAGGCACTCCTTCACTATGCCAAGAAGGTGCCCCCTCTTCCGGATGAGTTCACCGAAGACCGCTCTGCGCTCGAGCAGGTACACGAGTGCCAGACTCCGTTCTTCCTCGCCACCCGAATCGGTCCGGGCGGCACCGTCGAGCTCTTCTTCGACGCGCCCGAAGAGAGTCCCACTGTGCGCGGCTTTGCGGGAATCCTCCAGGAGGGCCTCGGGGGCGCATCGTGGGAGGAGGTGCTCGACGTACCCGACGATTTCTACGCACGGATGGGACTGGACACCGTGGTGTCGCCTCTCCGTCTGAGGGGAATGGGTGCGATCCTCGGCCGGCTCAAGCGACAGGTGCGGGAGCAGGCGCAGGCGACCGGGTAAGACCTTCGAGCGGTCGCCGGGCCCCTCGGTCCCTCGCCGATTCTCTGATGCACCACACTGGCGGGTCGCCTCCAGTTGGGGCATTTTCCTGCTGGCGGGACCGGCGTTGCTCCGTTCGACCTCTGGGCGTGCATCCGTGATCAATCGGATGGCGTTCCTCCGGTCGACTGGGGCCGGACCCGACCTTGTATCCCTCACGACGGAGTATCGCGTCCGATGACGCAAGACCGAAAAGGATCTCCCGAAGGCACACCGGGCGCGCTCGCTCTCGCATTCACGATTGCAGCCATTTGCTTCTTCGCCCCACCCGGATCGGCGCAGGAGGTTGTCGCGTCAGGGCAATGGATGCACATCAACGGAGACGAGGCCTCGACACGCTACTCTTCACTCGATCAAATCGACGCGGGCAACTTCTGGCGGCTCCAGGTGGAGTGGGAATGGGATGGGGAGACCGAGGGTGTGGAGACCCCGATCAATCCCCGAGGGCTCCCGATCTACGTGGATGGGAAGTTGATCACGACCTCCGGGCCGAAGCGCAGGGTGGTGGCGATGGACGCGGGCACGGGAGAGACGCTCTGGAGCTGGGCCGAGCCGGAGACCTTCCGTTGGGAGTACTCGATGCGCCAGAACCACGGAAAGGGCGTCGCCTTCGCCGAGGTGGATGGGCGGGGGGTGGTGTTCATCAGCACCCCAGCGTTCTTCCTGTACGCCCTCGACGCCGACACAGGCGAACCGATCGAAGGATGGGGGAGCGGGATTCCCCTCGAGGGCTTCCCCGAAGGGTCCGGCGTGGACCTGGTCGTGGACCTCATCGAGGGCTGGGGTCCGTGGGAGGACTACAAGGCGGAAGGAGGCACCTACGATCCGTATCTCGGAATTCCTCTGGAGCTCGGCTACATCACCAGCTCATCGCCACCGATGGTGGTCGACGGTGTCGTGATTGTCGGAAACTCTGCAGAGCAGGGGTACAACCAGACCCGCTACGAGAACGTGCCGGGCGACGTCCTTGCCTACGACGCGCGCACCGGCGAGATGCTGTGGAAGTTCCACGTGATCCCCCGACCCGGCGAGTACGGACACGAGACGTGGGAGAGCGACGCCTGGTACTGGTCGGGGAATATCGGATCCTGGGCACCGATGTCGGCGGACAGCGAGCGCGGCCTCGTCTACATTCCCACCAAGGGTGGGGTGATGGATTTCTATGGGGGCTTTCGTCCGGGGGACAACCTCTTCGGAAACAGCGTAATCGCTCTGGACGTGCAGACGGGGGAAAGGGTCTGGCACTATCAGTTGGTCAGGCACGATGTCTGGAACTTCGACACTCCGGTCGCCCCCGTCCTGCTCGACGTTACTGTGGACGGCGAGCGGATTCCCGCTCTGCTTCAGGCGAGCAAGCAGGCCTTCGTGTATGCCTTCAACAGGGAGACGGGTCAGCCCATCTGGCCCATCGAGGATCGCCCGGTTCCCCAATCGAGGGTCCCTGGAGAACAACTGGCAGAGACGCAGCCCTTCCCGACCTGGCCGGAGCCGTTCGATCTGCAGGGCCGTTCCGAGAACGACCTCATCGACTACACTCCGGAGATCCGCAGGATGGCCCTTGAGGTCGCCCAGGCCGACGACTTCCTGGCTCCCCTGTTCGATCCGCCGCGGCACGAGGGGAACGAGGAAGGGCTCGGTCCCACCCTCATCTGCCCGGGCTCGACCGGCGGCGTCAACATTACGGGACCGCCCGCTGCGGATCCCAACACCGGGATCCTCTTCATTACGTCGCATTCCGGATGCGAGCGCACCATCCTCATTCCAGGAGAAGAGTCTCCCTTCGAGCAGCAGGAGCTGGTCCAGGGCGAGACGGTGGCCCGTTGGGCGCGTGGAATGGAGAGCTCTCCCGCCGTTCCCCAGCACAACATCGACGGACTTCCCATCTGGAAGGGGCCTCAGGGCAGGATCGTGGCGGTCGACATGAACAGCGGGGAGCACCTCTGGGTCGTACCGAACGGAGATGCGCCCGCTGCCGAGCAGGAGACCATCCGCAACCATCCGCTGCTGGAAGGGGTGGACGGCGTAATGGTGAATCGAGGACGAGCGGGACATGCAGCCATGTTGGCGACCCCGACCATGCTGATGGCTACGGGTCAGACGAGTGAGGGGACGACCCGGCTCTTTGCACTGGACAAGGCCACGGGGGAACGGCTCGGCCAGGTAGAGACCCCGGGCTTTGGCCGCTACGGAATCATGACCTACATGCACGAGGGCCGGCAGTTCGTCGTTCTTCCCGTCGTTGGAGGGTACACGGCCCTTGCGCTCCCCCCGGAGGTGGCCCTGCGCTGACCGAAGAGGTTGCGTCCCACTGGTTCGGGGGCACTACAACAGTTTGCGCTCCAGGTCTTCCCATTGCGGCAGGAGCTCGTCCACTTCGACCTGCAGGGTGGACCGCTCCTCCTCCAGCTTCCTCAACTCGTCGGGCGGCGTCCGTTCGAAGTATCCCGGGTGGCAGAATAGCTCATCGATCTCCCGGATTCGCCCTTCCGCTCGCTCGATCCGTGCGGTGAGCTCCTTGGCCTCCTCCTCGAGGCGACGTCGCTGCGTGCGACCCAGCCCTCCCTGCCGGGACGTCTCGTGGACCGGAGTGCTCGGGGTCGGTGGAGCCTCCGATTCAGCGGCCGTGTTGCGCTCCTCCTCCCGGCGGGCTTTTCGTTTCGAACGAGCTTTGGCGACAACCTGATCGACGTCGAGATGGTCGTCACCGAGCGAGGCCACGTACTCGTCGTAGCTGCCTCGGTAGTCCGTGATGCCGTTCCGGTCGATCTCGACGATGCGCGTCGCGAGTCGACTCACGAACCACCGGTCGTGAGAGACGAGGATGATCGTGCCGTCGAACTGCTCGAGGCCCTTCACCAGCGCCTCGATCGACTCGAGGTCCAGATGGTTCGTGGGTTCGTCGAGGACGAGGACGTTGGGACGTTCCATTGACAACCGGGTGAAGACGAGGCGCGCCGACTCCCCTCCCGAGAGGCTTTCCACGCGTTTCTTCGGATCGTCTCCAGAGAAGAGCATGAGGCCGAGTTGTCCCCGCACGAAGCCGAGATCCTTGTCGGGGCAGGTTGCCCAGAGCCAATCCTGGACGCTCTCGGATCGAGACTCGAATTGATCGGCATGGTCCTGCGCGAAGTAGCCGGGATGGGTTTCGTAACCCCATTCGACGGTGCCGGCGTCCGGTTCCAGCACCCCCATGAGGACCTTCAGGAAGGTAGATTTTCCGATTCCATTCGGTCCGATGATTGCGAGCCGGTCGCCGCGGTGGACTTCTAGATCCACCCCGTGGAGCACTTCGAGATCATCGAACGACTTCCGGATCCCCTTGGCGGTGACCACATCGCGGCCCGATGGGCGGCGCTGCTCGAATCGGAATGTGGGGTAGCGGCGGGAGGTGGCGGGAAGCTCCACGATCTCTTCGGCTTTCCGTTCGATCAGGCGTGCTTTGTTTTGAGCTTGCCGAGCCTTGCTCGCCTTGGCCCGGAAACGATCCACGAACTTCTGGTGATGCGCGATTTCCTTCTCCCGGTTCTCGATATCCTTCTCCCTGCGCTCCCGCTCCTCCACCTTTGCCCGGCTGAACTGCGCGTAGTTCCCGTGGTAGAGGGTGACCGTCTCGTAGTCGACGTCCAGGATGTGAGTCGAGATGTTGTCCAGGAATCGTTGGTCGTGTGAGATCACGACCACTGGACCCGCGAAGTCCGCAAGAAAGGTCTCGAGCCAACGAATCGAGAGGATATCCAGGTGATTCGTGGGCTCGTCGAGGAGCAAGGCGTCGGGCGCTCCAGCCAGGACCTGCGCGAGCAGAACTCTGAGCTTGAAGCCGCCCGAGAGGGTGTGGACGGGATCGTGATGCAGCTCCGCCGGGATCCCGAGGCCTTCCAGAACGCTCGCCGCCCGAGCCTCTGCCGCATATCCGTCATGGAGCTGGACGATCTCCTCCAGCGCCGAAAACCGGTCGGCGTCGAATTCCTCCTCGGCGCCACGGAGAATTTCCTCCTTTTCGGTGATCGCCTCCCAGAGCTCTCGGTTGCCCATCAGGGCCATGCTGAGAACAGATTCGGTCTCGTAGAGAAATTGGTCCTGGCGGAGGACACCCAACCGGATCCGTTTCGGCATCGACACCGTGCCGCTCGTCGGGTCGGTGTCCCCGCTCAGGATGCTGAGGAGAGTGGTCTTTCCAGACCCGTTCGCCCCGACCAGCCCGTAGCGCTCACCGGGATTGAGCTGGAAGGTGGCCTCCCGGAAGAGGGTTCGCTCTCCGTAGGCCATGCTGAGATTGGAAACGGATATCATACGACGGGTTCTGGCGGGTCGGGGTCTGGACTGAGATCGATCGCGGGCCCCCTCGCTCGACGCACTCGCGGTGCTTCTTGGAGCTGGGGTGGCGGGACCCTGGAAGGTAAAACCTTGGGGGCTGCGAGACAGAGGTGGGCGGCCGGTGCAACGAGGCCACGCCTCTTCTTCAACAACCTTCTAGATCCAGCCAGACCTCAGCAGGTACATCAGGATGGCCCATCGAGTGAAGGTCACCGTGGTCCACACGAAGGCGACGGCGGTGAAGGCGATTCCCGCCGGAATCGTGGTTCTACCCTCGAGCGCGAGGGTGATGACCATGATCCATCCCAGGTCGAATACGGTGACCTGCCTGAGGAGCACAGCGAGCGTGGCGGCTTCGCCCCCGGTGGGCATTGCGAAAAACCTCGAAATGATGCCTACGAGCGATCCCGGAGGATTGGAGAGGACTTCGGCGGAGATCCCCGCAGGAGGAAGGTGAAGGAGCCAGACAGCCTGAATCGCCGTGCCTGACAACAGGACCAGGTAGCCCCAGGTCGAGGCTCGGAAGATCCTGGCGAATCCGGGGTCGAATCCGGCCGGAAGGAGAACCAACTGGATGAGGAGGGTGACTCCGCCGACCCTGGTGAGAAGGCCAAGGGGGGTGAGGGTGTAGCCGAGGATCTCCCACCGGCGTGCGAGGGCGATGTACTCCTCGGCCTGCCAGGGCATGATGCCGGCAGGGAGGAGGGAAAGGTACACCTGGTCGGTGAGGACTCGGTGATTGATGAGGGCAGCTACCGCCATTTCCCCGGTGACCAGCCCGAGAAAGATCCATCTGGTCCGGATTCCGGGAAAGTCGAGCTCGTCAATGTGCTTTGACATCCGCTGGATCCTCACTTCCCGATGCACGGTCTCTCCGTATCCACGGGGGAGCGGCGAGCTGGAGCTCGCATAGAGTTCGAAACCGTTGGTGATCTTCGTACAGTTGCCGGGGTGAGCCGGCCGCCGAGATCGTGCCCCGGTCCAGAAGGTGGAGTCGCTCCGTGCGGACGAGGATGCGCAGGTCGTGGGAGATCAGCAGGACCCCGTGCTCTCTGGAGTAGTCCTGTAGAATCCCGAGCATCAACTCCGAGGTCTCGACGTCCGTGGCTCGAATGCCTTCGTCGACCAGAAGCACCCGCGGGCGGGTCACCAGTGCGCGGAGAAGTCCGACGAGGTGGGCTTCTCCATCGGAGATCGTGCGTCCCCCCTCCCCGATTCGGGTGCTCCACCCTTCCGGGAAGCGCTCGTGGAAGCCCGGGCCGTCGAAGCTGTCGGGCAATGCCGCCCGCTCGTCCGCTTGCACCGCACGTCCCAGGAGGACATTGTCGGCCAGGGTTCCGCCGAACACCTTCACCTTTCCCGGAAGAAGGGCCACGCAGCGCCTGTACTCCGCCACCGATATTCGCTCAGCCGAGGCCCCGTCGAGGAGGAGTTGGCCTCGCGAAAGGGGATAGCTGCGGTTCAAGATCCGGGCGATGGTGCTCTTTCCTGCCCCATTCGGGCCCCAGAGGCCGGAAAGTTGGCCGGGGCGGATAGCCAGGTCGATCTCGCGTAGGAGTGGTTGTCCGGAGGGCCACTCGAAGGCGGCCCCACGCAGCTCGAGCGCCCGGGACAGCCGGAACCGGACGGTTCCTCCGCGCGGCTCCGGAGTGGCCAGGAGAAGGTCCTGCAGTCGGGAGGCCGCGACAGAGGCCTCTTGGAAGACGACGTTGGTGCGAACCAATCGGTCGACCGAGGGCAGCATGCCAGCCAGGAGGGAGTACCCGGCCACCAGCTGGCCGAGCTGGAGCTCATCCGCTACGACGACCGAGGCTCCCCAGACGAGCGAGATGAGTACTGCGGCCCCGCCCGCAAGCTCGCTTGTCAGACGCACCCCGGCGTCGGTCAGACCCAGGCGTCTTCGCCGCCTCTGGAAGGTCCGATAGAGGCTGGCATTCCAGTCGGCGAACGGCTCCGAAGCGTTCGAGGCCAGGATCGCCTCGATGCCCTCCAGGCTCTCGATGTAGCCGGATTCCGCGTCCGCGTAGGATTCCATGACCGATCGGTGCCGCTCTTCCAGCTTCCGCGCAGCCTTCAGGAGGAGGATTCCGTAGAGGGGAATCGCCGCGAAGCCGAGCGGAGCCAGGGGGGGTGCGATGAGGACCAGAAAGAGCAGGGAGCCCGCGACGACCAGTCCGTCCACGACGCCGGTTCCGACGATCTCCAGAAACGCTCGCTGTATCCGGACCCCGTCCGCAATTCGGGACGTGACGTCGCCAGTCCGTCTCGAGTCGAAGAACCGCAACGGAAGTCGAAAAAGGTGGGCGAGGAAGTCTTCATTCACATGGACGCTAACCCTCTCGTTCATCTCGACCAGGAACCTCTGACGGAGGTAGCCTGCCCCGGCCCGGACGAAAAGGAGAGTGAAAATAATCGTCCCGGTCGCGCAGATCATGGCCGTATCGCGTTCGGGAATGAACCGATCGATCAGCAACTGAATGAAGACCGCCGTCGCCAGTCCGAGCGCCGTGGCGGAGGCCCCGAGAAAGAGGGACTGGATCAACCAGCTCCGCTCCTGCTCGAAGTAGGATGCAATCCAGCGAAGCCAATGGGGCGGTGGAGCCCTGGTGATACGGTCCGAAGGGGTGATGAGAAGAACGGTTCTGGAACGCCATCGATGCTCGAAGCATTCTCTGGATAGCTTCGCGGTTCCGCTCGCCGGGTCCCCAACGAGAACGGAGCGCTCGCGTACGGCGAAGACCACCAGGTAATGCGGACGTCCCTCATCGGAGCGCACATGCGCGATGCAGGGCATGCGTTCGCGGCGAAGGTCGCGGTATTCTCCCTTCGCGCCGCGAGCGTCCAATCCGAGGCGTCGGGCTGCATGGGCCAATGCAAGAAGGGTGGTGCCACGGACATCGGTGCCTGCCAGTCCGCGAACATGTGCGAGGCTCGCATCGCCGCCCCAATAGCGCAGGACCGAGAGAAGGGCTGCCGGTCCGCAGTCCGACTGGTCCTGCTGCCGCACGACCGGGCGCCGAACTCTTCGCCACAGACGGATCCAGCCACCGCGCATCAGGGCTCGTGAACGGTCCCCGTCAGCGTTTGAGCACGTCATCTCGGACTTCTCCGGAGTCCTTGCTTCCCGGGGGATCAGCGTTGCTGGTCAGGCGGAGAAAGAGGTCCTCGAGCGATTCCCGGACCCCGGAAGAGTGGCGGCTCCGCAGCTGGGAGAGAGTCCCCTCGAAGACGAGCCTTCCCGCGTGCAGGATTGCGAGGCGATCGGCCAGCTCCTCTGCGAGGGGCATGACGTGCGTCGTGAAGAGTACGAGACGGCCGGAATTCCGAAGCTCGAGCATGAGCTCCTTGACCGTGCGTGCGCTCGCGGCGTCGAGGGCGGCGGTGGGCTCATCGAGGATGAGGATCCGGGGATCCGGCAGGACCGCGGCGATGAATGCGACACGTTTTTTCATTCCCCGCGAGCAACTCCGGAGGGGTAGGTCGGAGTCTGCGCTCATTCCCAGGTGCCCCAGGAGCGCGTCGATACGGGGACGGCAGTCGATTTCGGATCGATGGAGCTCGGCTATGAACTGGAGGAACTCTCGTGCCGTCAACTCGTCGTACAGGACGGGATCTTCCGGTAGGTAGCCGATTCCCTGGCGGACGGTGTGGATCTCGGGGGATCGAACGCTCACCCCCTCGATCCGGACGTCTCCGGAAGTCGGATTTCGGAGTCCCATTATGGTTTCCAGGGTCGTCGACTTGCCGGCCCCGTTTCGACCGAGCATGCAGTGGATCGCCCCGGGACCCATGGTCAGCTCCAGACGGTCGACGGCCGACCGACGTCCGTAGCGCTTGGTCAGCTCTCGGATCTCGATGGGTGCGGGTGTCGAGGTCATGGCTCCAGAAGGGTGAGACGCGCGGTGGCCCAATGTCCGAGCGCCCAGGCGGCCAGAACGTTCAATCCGACCACGACGCCGCTCAGTACAGTGAGCTCGCTGAAGCCGATGGCAGAGCGCATGGCTGCGGCGGTCCCCGCGCCGAGGATGCACTGAGTACCTCCCACGAGGCCTGCGCTGACCCAGAGTCCAAGCGGACTCGCCCCGGGTAGAACGACGCTGCGGGCGCGAAGATCCGGAAGGAGGAAGCCCACCGAGGTCCCAACCAATGCCGCGGGCACGGCCCATGCAGCAGCGCCCACGAACAAGAGAGGCGCTGCCTGGATTCCCGGAAGCTGCAGGATCGCGCCCGCCCCGAGGAGGAGGCCGGCGTAGACCGCTCCGTGGACCGCGGCAAACAAAGCCGCCGGAGCTGCCTTCAGGAGGTAGAGGCGGCCGGGTGGAAGGAAGGGGGTAAGGAGGGACAGTCGGGCCCCCTCCCGTCCGAGGGCGGTGACGGTGTGCGGTATCGCGGTCAGCGTCGTGCCCGAGAGGGCAAGGAAGACCAGGGCCCCGGTGGATTCTGCCGGTCCAACCAGTCCGCCTCTGTACGCCGAGGCGAGGCCGGCGAGACCGGAAAGTCCGAATCCGAGTGTGACGACGTGCAGCCGGAGATAGCGCCGCGGCGAACGCAAGTAGGGCAGCAGGACGTCCTTTGCCGCAAAGAGTCGAACCATGCGCAGCCCACGCGGCCCAACCGGAAGCCGAGAAGCTGCCTTTGAGGGGCGGCGGGCTTCGAGGATCTGCAGATCTACGGGCAGCTCGAAGGGCGCCACCGCACTCCAACGCCTCACCGCCTTCAGGCTCCAGTAGGTGCCGACGAGCAGGGCCGAGGACCATGCCGATGCGTAGAGAAGAGATCCCTGGTCGACATGGGTCGCCACTGCGAGGGGCGCCTGGAGCAGATGCATCGATCTCATACCCAGGGTATGCAGTGCCTCCGGCAACCCTGAACCTCGCTCGAGGAGGCTCAGCGGTAGCACTACGAAGAGCGGGTAAAGAAGGAGGAAGGGAAGGATGGCAAATCGGTGCAGCACCTCGGCCCGGGCGACCAGGTCGGATCCCGTCAGCACCATCCGAGTGACTGCGGCGATCAGGGTTCCCAGGAGCAAGAAATAGAGTTGGCCGGAGATCAAGTGGGCCGCGAGGACCAGGGCCGTACGATCCGTTCCGGCCAGGAGGACGGGAGAGGCGAGTACATAGAAGGATCCCCACAAGAAGAGCGAGGCGATCAGCAGCACGGTGATCGCCTTCTGAGCAAAGAGCCGGGGCATGACCCATGTATGAGCGTTCATCGGCTCGGACCGGCGTGAGAGCACGAACTCCTTGAGGAGGAGAATCGGAACCACGAAGGCGAAGCAGAGCGTCAGCGAGAGGTGTGAGACGAGAAGAGCCCCATGCACCGCCCGTCTGGAGGATCCGGAGCCCGCCGCCTCGGCCAGGAGTCCTTCCCCGCCCAGGAGGCTCGCGAAGCTGGGACCTGCGACGAGGAGGAGAAGGATCATCAACCGACCTTGAAGGGTGCCGAACGCCTCGCGACGCCACTGCCTTGCGGCTTCCCGGAGCCTCCACCGCATCAGGACTGCCGAGGGCGATCTTCCGAGAATCATCGCGAGACAGGGACTGCGACATCGCCCCGGAGCGGGAGTCCGGGGCCGCCGGGCCCCGGACTCCGGGGAAGGCTCACCGGAAGGCGGCGATCGTGCATGCCGCAAGGGCCTTGTTCACCGTCACCGCGAATCCCACCATCCCGAAGAGCACGGTGGAACCGATCGTGGCGCCGACCCCGACCCCGCAAAACATTCGAGATGCACCACCGATCGTGCGGATCATCTCTTGCTCGGTGATTTCGTCCATTCGTTCCTCCTTTCCCTGCGCGTCCACGCCACTACTAGAAGACCACTGTGCGGAAGGCCGAATAGCATCCCGCGAGGGTGCCCCCGTAGGTCACCAGGGCGATCTTGCTGAAGGGATCCGGGCTGAGCACGGCATATGCGGAGCCGGCGAGTCCCAGGCCGCATCCGACGCCGCTCCAGAAGCCCTCGCCCTCGAGCGCGCGCATCTGGTCGATCGTGAGCTCGTGCATCTTTCCTCCATGGAAGGGGTCGATGATTGGGGGGCTATCCCGTGGACGCGAAAGGTGGTGCCCAACACCCTGACTGCCCCATGGCTGGACGGGACGTTCAGGGTCTGGAGCAGGACGGAGTGGTGACGGAGATGGGTGGGGTCCAGCGGAAGGCGGGAAGGGGAGTGCGGAAAGGCGCTTCCCTTACTCCTCGACGATGACGGTACCCAACATTCCCGCAGCTTCGTGAGGCAGGCACACGTAGTCGTAGCGGCCCGGCTGGGCAAAGGTGTACTCGAACTCTCCGCCCTGCGGCACCGATCCGGAGTGGAAGGGGACCGCACCCGCGGGAAGGGCCACGTTTCGGGGATTCGCGGCGAGATCGGGATCCGCGGTCACGGTGTGGCCGCGCGAGGACTCATTGATCCACACCACGGTCTCACCGGCTCGAATGCGGATGCAGGCCGGGGCGAACCGATCGGCGTCGGTCATCTCCACGACGAGCGTCTCCTCGCAGTCCTCTTCGAGTCCCGTGGTGGGCTCGGTGGAGAAGCAACCGGATCCGAGCAGCACCGTCAGGCTCGCCAGGGCGGCAATCGTCATGCGCTTGGGGACTCTCGGGATCATTCGCGCCCCCTCAGTCGGTGACGATGATTCGGCCCAACATGCCGGCGGCCTCGTGGGGAACACAGACATAGACGTACTCTCCGGGGGTCTCGAATACCCGGGTGTAGGACTCGCCCGGCAGCAAGTCACCCGAGTGGAAGGGTTCCACCCCCTCGGGAAGAAGGATTGTCCCAGGGTTCTGGACCAACTCCGGGTCGGTGGTCACTGTATGAAACAGTGGGCTGTCGTTGGTCCACCGGATCGCGTCGCCCGCCCGGATCTGGATCGTCTCCGGCGCAAAGGAGATGGCGTCCATCCCCACCTCGAACACCCGGACGCCTTGTTCCTCGACGAATTCGCCCTCGGATTCTGGTGCTGCCGCGGGAGCGGGGCCCCGTCCGATGTAGCGGGACAGCGTGACCGGCACGGTGAACTCGAAGCCCCAGAGGGTGCTGCGCCCGCCGACGGATCCGCCCTGGAGCGTGGTCGTGTGAGCGTTGCTTGCGTGGATCGAAAGAGAGTGCGGGGTGGTCGGGATATGAATCTGAATGCCCGCGCTCCAGGCCACCCGCTCATCGTCCGCCCGGTCGAGGAGGCTCGCGACATCGGCGGCCAGGGCCGTGGATGGAGTGAGCCGAAGGGTGGCACCAGCGGCCAGCGCCGTGCGGGTTTCCGGCTCCCGGAAGGCTCGGCTGAAGGCGCGACCTGAGGCGAGAAGCCGAACGGGACCGAGCGTGCGCGCGAGAGTGAGCTGACCGTCGAAGCTGTCGGCGGCCTGATTGTAGGCTGCTGTCAGGCTCACATCGAGGGGGTGGGTCTGCGACTCGGAAATGGGGGTATGCCGGGCGAAGAACTCCCACTCGTTGGGGAAGCCACGGATCCAGGGAGAGCTCGTCGCGTAACGGGCACCGAGGAGCGCACCCCCGGGAACTCCCGTGGCGAGAAGGAAGGTGGGTGTGTTTCGCACCGCACGTTCCGGCGCGTCGCCCGCGGTGAAACGGTGCATGAGATTGAACTGGAGGGTGCCTGTGTCACCCGTCCAGGTCCCGTGCAGATTCGGAGGCCGGTCCACCACCGACTGCGCCGCTGCCGGGGAGGCGCAGGCCCACGCTCCTCCAGCGCCCGCAAGGAGCGCGGACGCGAGGAAGGCCCATCGTACCCCGACGATGGAGCGGACTCCTCCGGCGACCCTCAGGTCGGATCGGTTCGGGCGCCTGGGGGGAGGGCGGCAGGAAAATCCCATGGATCAAATCGCCCTGGTCGGACCTTCATGAGTGAAGACGAGACAAGGTACCACTTGATCGTAGTGAGTCGGGGCGTGCCATGGCAACCGCGGTCAGGGGTGGCGCTCCCGGACGCATTCCGGGAGATTTGTGCGCTCGGAAACGTGGGCCGGGTAGCTCTCGGTTGGCTTGGAGGAGAATGACCATTCGCAAGGCCGTAGTGACCGGAGGACTGGTGGGGACAGTCCTTGCTTTGGATCTCGTAACCAAGTCGTGGGCGCTGAGGGCGCTCGAACCCGGTCGGCCGGAGGAGCTCCTCGGCGGGCTCCTGCCGCTCACCCTGGCCTTCAATACCGGGGCGGCGTTCGGGCTTACCATCGGCGACGATCCGCGTTGGGTCTTCGTTCCCATCACCGTGGTGGCCGTCGTCTTCCTGGCAGCGCTCATCCGAAGTGCTGATGAGGGCGATCATTTGCGCGTGGTTGCCGCTTCCCTCGTTCTCGGGGGTGCCCTTGGAAACCTCTACGACCGCATCCGCTGGGATCGCGGGGTCGTTGACTTTCTGGGGCCGATCGATCTGGGATTCATGCTCTGGCCGATCTTCAACGTGGCAGACATGGCGATCACGGTTGGGGCGATCTTCCTTGCCATCTCGTTCTGGCGGGAAGAGTCCGGACGCTCCGGGGACGGCTCGATTGAACCGGCGGCTCAGTCACATCCCTCTGACGCACTGGATTCGCAGTGACCCCTGCGCAGCTGATGATGCCTTCTCAAGTGACGCAATCGACTCCGTTGCTCGATGAGATCGAGCTTCCCCCTGCGCTCGAGTTGCTCGCATACGAGATCCTCGGAAGCTCACTACTGAACTGGGCCATTGCGGTACTGGCGGGCTTTCTTACCCTCGCCGTGGTCAGGATCGCGGTTGGGGTGGTCGCCGGTCGTCTGGAGGCGCTGGGGAGGCGCACGTCTTCCGAGGGCATGGGTCTCGCCGCGGCGCTGTTACGCAACGTGAAAGGCCCGATTCTCCTTGTGGTGGCGCTGTGGGCGGGCTCGCTTTTTCTCGCCCTGAGCCCTGCCTGGGACCGGAGGCTTGGCGCTCTGGTGGGAGTCGCTCTCCTCGTTCAGCTCGCGCTCTGGGCGACGGGGCTCGTGAACTGGGGGCTAGACCGGTACCGGGACCGGCAGCTCGCCGAGGATCCCGGAGTGGCCACCGCGATCGGAGCCGTCGGGTTCATTGCCCGGGTGCTCGTCTGGTCCGTCTTCGTGTTGATGGCCCTCGGGAGCGTCGGGATCGAGATCGGTCCCTTGATCGCTGGAATGGGTGTGGGGGGGATCGCCGTCGCGCTGGCAGTCCAGAACATCCTGGGTGACCTCTTCGCCTCGCTGTCCATCGTCTTCGACCGCCCGTTCGTCATCGGAGACTTCATCATCGTGGGGGATCAGATGGGCACGGTGGAGCATGTGGGTCTGAAGACGACCCGGGTGCGGTCGCTTTCCGGAGAGCAGCTCGTCTTCTCGAACTCCGATCTTCTCTCGTCCAGGGTGCGCAATTTCAAGCGGATGGACGAGCGGCGGATCGTGTTCGAGTTCGGTGTGCAGTACGACACCGGGTACGCCAGGCTGAAGGAGATTCCGGGGATCGTACGGCAGGTGATTGAAGGCCTCGAGAACTCGAGATTCGATCGGGCGCACTTCCGGAGCTTCGGAGATTCCTCGCTCGACTTCGAGGTCGTCTACTTCATGCTGGTCCCCGATTTCGGCGCCTACATGGACGTGCAGCAGGCGATCAATCTCGAGCTCTACCGGATCTTCGAGGAGAGGGGCATCGAGTTCGCTTTCCCGACTCGGACCCTCCACATGTACCTGGATGGTGCCGATGCGGAGGTGAGTGCGCGGCTTGCGGGAGCACAGGGCTCCGGCGCCGAGTTCTCGGGGTAGGGTCCGTCACACGTCGCCGGACTCCGGGGGGAGAAAGCGAAGGTACTCCACGCGCCGGCCCCGCATCTTCACCACACGCAGCCTCCCTTCGGGGAGCACGACCTCGTCCCCAACGACGGGAACCCGGTTCAACGAGCCGAATGCGTAGCCTCCGATGGTGTCGAACCGATCCTCGGGCAGGTCCAGCCCGAGGCGGTCGTTCACTTCGCGGAGGGGAACTCCTCCCCAGATTCGCGTGATTCCGGGCCCCACCTCCTGAAAGGACAGAGGCTCATCCGCCTCGTGCTCGTCCTGGATCTCACCCACGATCTCTTCGATGAGGTCCTCCAGGGTGACCAGACCGGCGGTGCCTCCGAACTCGTCGACGACGATCACCATGTTGCTCCGCTGACCTCGCATCTCCAGGATGAGATCCTCGACGGGCTTGGAGGACGGAGCGAAGGCGACGGGCCGCAAGATGTCCCGGATGTGCGCCGCACCTTCCCGATCGGCTTGCCACAAGTCGCGCGCGAGGAGAATCCCCAGGATACGATCCAGGCTTCCCTCGAAGACGGGCAGGCGAAGGTGTCCCTCGTCGAGCATGAGCCCCTTCGCCTCGTCCACCGTTGCGTTGATGGGAACGGCCACGATGTCGGTGCGCGGCGTCATGACCTCGCCGGCGGTCACCTTGTCGAGGTTCATCACGTTCGTCACCACACGCCACTCTTCTTCGTCCAGTGTTCCCTCTCGCCGCCCAATCTCCGCCAGGACCTCTAGCTCGGCTCGACTCACGGTCGATCCCTGACCGCTTCCCCTGGCGATAAGTCTGGAAAAGAGGGAGAGGGGCACCAGGATGGGCTTCATGACCCAGATCATAGCCTGCAGGACGTATGCGCTCGGGCCCGCGAGCGCCTTCCAGTGGGTCGCGCCAATCGTCTTCGGGATGATCTCCGAGAAGACGAGGATGGCGAAGGTGAGGACAGCGGAGAACGCCGCGATCCATTCCTCGCCAAACTGCTGCAGGGCGAGTGCCCCTCCCATCGCCGCACCGACCGTATGGGCGATGGTATTGAGGGTGAGGATGGCCGAAATCGGCTCATCGATCCGTCTCTGCATTCGATGGAGAAACTCCCCCGAGCGGCGCCCCTCCTCGCGGAGAAGGGCCACGAAGGAGTGGTTCACCGAGAGGAGGACCGCCTCGAGAACGGAGCAGAGAAAGGAAACACCGAGCGAGACTCCCAGGACCCAAGCGAGGGTCGTCATCGGCCGGGATCGAGGAGCCGAACGGGCAACGACCTTCCAGACGGCCTAGACGAGCCGGGCCTCCGCTCGAATCTCGAGTGCCTGGAGCGCCTGGGAGATCGGACAACCCTCTTTGGCCTCCCGGACATGCTTCTGAAAGGTGTCGTCATCCGCACCGGGCACGTCCGCCTGGCAGTCGAGGTCGATCCGGGAGATCCGGAAACCGCCCTCTACCTTGTCGAGGTGAACGCTTGCTTCGGTCCGCACGGACCGGGGCTCATGACCGGCTTTCGCAAGCCCGTTGGACAACGCCATGGAGAAGCAGCTCGCGAGGGCGGCTCCGAGGAGCTCGTCGGGATTCGTGCCCTCTCCGTCCTCGAAGCGGGACGCAGCCGTGTACGATCCCTTGAGGGCGCCGCTGCCGCTCGAGACCTCGCCCCGCCCCTTGGCCAGATTCCCCTTCCATTCCGCGTTCGCTTTCCAGACCGGCATCTTCCTTCCTCCCAGACAGAGAAGTTCGTTCCCGGGCGACTCCACGCGCAGGCACCAGCCGTGCCCCGCGTGAGTCAGCTCTTCCGGTGCGCCCGGCGGTACCCGGGTCCACTTTGTTCGGTCCTCAATCTCCTTCGGAGGCCAGCCCGGCCTGAGCCACCATGATCAGGAGTGCGCGTTGAATCCCGCGGGGCCCGTCCCGATTGAGGAACCATTCGTCGGGTGAGTGGGCCCGGCCCGAAGCCCCGCCGCCTCCAATCGTCATCGATGGAATCCCCAATGCGATCGGCACGTTGCTGTCCGTCGAAGAGCGCCCGAGGGTCGGCTCCATTCCGAGGGCGCGGGTGGCCGCGATCGCTCGCTGGATGAAGGGATCCGAGGGGGCGATCTCACCGGACGGCCGGCTCCCGATCATCTCTACCTCGACGGTCAGAAGATCCCCCCTCCGACGAACCTGGTTGGCCTCCCATTCCGCTCTCTCCATCGCCTCATGGAAGAGCGAATCGAGGGCCAGAAGAGCCCATTGCTCTTCGGAGCGGAGATCGACCTCCATCCAGCTTTCGTACGGGATCGAGTTCACCGATGTGCCGCCCCCGATCCTGCCCACGTTGTAGCTCGACCTGGGCCCCTCCTGCGTGAAGCGATCCGCAAGGTCGTCGAGGTGCCCGATAGCGCGCCCGAGCGCATGGGCGGGATTGACCAACCCGAAGGCCCCCCAGGAATGACCACCGGGGCCCAGGAAGGTCACCCGATAACGGTGGGAGCCGAGGGCCTGGTGCGTGATCCCTCTCGGGTTGGCTCCGTCGACGGAGATGAAGGCGTCGATGCGGGATCCCGCCTCCGAGAAAAGGTGCTTTACACCCCGCAGGTCTCCGATACCCTCTTCGCCCACGGTGCCGATGAACAGGAGGTCGGAGCGTGTTTCGACCTCGGCCTCATTGAGGGCGCGCAGCACCGCGAGTACGGTGGCCAGGCCCCGGCCGTCGTCGGAGATTCCCGGCGCGAAGAGCGTGTCCCCCCTCGTGCGCACTGTGACATCGGTCCCGTCGGGAAACACCGTGTCGAGGTGGCCGGAGATGGCGACCACCTCGTCACCCACGCTCCCTCTTCGCAGGGCGATCGCATTTCCTTCCTCGTCGATCCAGCCCTCGTCCACCCCCAGCGCCTGCATGCGGGAGAGGAACTCTCGAGCCCGTTCCTCCTCCCCGAAGGGGGGCGCCGGAATCTCGGTGAGCTCGATCTGGTCCTGCAGCGTCCGGGAGTCGGAGGCCTCAATGTATTCGAAGGCTCTCTGAATCGCGTCGTCATCGAGCAGGCTCCGCATCTCCTCTTCGTACCCCTCTTGCGCGGCCACGGAAGGAGGGACGGCGCCCGCGAGGAAAAGCGCCACGAGGAGGGGCCCGCCAAGCGATCGGACGGGAAGGGCAGTGGCGCGGACGGGCGCGACCATCGGGATTCGGCTCCACTAAGGTGGGGGACACGGTCGGGACCACGGACTGGAAAAGGAACCTTACCATGGATTGGGCGGTTTCGGAAGGGAGTTTCGCCGTTTCCGTCCGGGTTGCATGCCGGGGAGGGATTGTCGAGACTGTTCGGGTTGCTGGCAGCGCTCCGGGTCGGGGGATCCCGCCTTCCGTCCGGGTCATACCTCCTCAGGTCAGGCCGTCGGTTCCGTGTTTCCGAATTCCCATTCGAGCTCGCTGGTCCACGCTGGCCGATCTCCGCTCCTGCGCCCCATCCGCGCGCTCGGGCGAGTGACGCATGGCGTGGCCGAGCACGCGGGGGAGATGGCGTTCCTGCTGGTGCGGTCGGCTCGTGCGATCGTGACGCTGCAGGTGTCTCTTCGCTCCGTGCTGCAGCAGATCTACGTGATGGGGGTGCAGAGCATTCCGATCGTGCTGGTGACCTCGGTGCTCGCGGGCGTCGTGACGAGTCAGCAGGGGGGGTACCAGTTCCAGGGGGCGATTCCACTTTACATCCTGGGAAGCGTGGTGGTGGCCAGCGTGGTCCTCGAGCTCGGGCCCGTTCTCACGGCGATCGTGCTGGTCGGACGGGTGGGAGCTCGGATCACGGCCGAGCTCGGCACGATGAAGGTTTCAGAGCAGATCGACGCCTTCCACGCCGTCGGTCGAGATCCGATCGCGATCCTGGCCGCACCGCGCATCGTAGCCGGAGTCATCGTGGTTCCGGTCCTGGTGGGACTTGCGAATCTGGTCGGCATCCTGGCGGGAATGGAGGCGGCCAGGCTGACCGTCGGCCTGGGATACGAATCGTTCCTCTATGGCGCCCAACTCTTCTGGCACAACTGGGACCTTTTCTACTCCTTCCTCAAGGCAGTCACCTTCGGATTCTGGATCCCGGTGATCGCCGTCCACATGGGCTTCCGCACCGGAGGAGGAGCAGCTGGGGTAGGCCGCACGACGACGGCTTCCGTGATGTTCATGACGTTGATGGTGCTCATCCTCGACGCGCTCTTTCCCCCGCTTCTCCTCCAGTAGATGATCGAGTACCGAGATCTGTGGAAGGCGTTCGACGTCCCTGTCCTCAAGGGCGTTTCCCTGACGGTGGAGAAAGGGGAGATGGTTGGCGTATTTGGACCTTCCGGGACCGGAAAGAGCGTGATGCTCAAGACGACGATCGGCCTGATCGATCTGGACCGAGGGGACGTGCTGGTCGAGGGGCGGTCGGTCTACCGGGGCGGGCGAAAGAACTTGCAGTGGATCCGCCACCGGGTGGGGTACGTTTTTCAGCATGCGGCGCTGTTCGATTCCATGACGGTCTACGAGAACGTCGAAATGGGCATACCGGAGGGTGAGCTGAAGGGCCTCCGGAGACGGGACGTCACGGTCAAGGTCTGGGAGGCTCTCGAGTTGGCGAACCTGGATCCTCGCGAGACGCTCCAGAAGCTTCCCGCGGAACTCTCGGGCGGGATGAAGAAGCGGGTGGGGATCGCACGGGCCATCGTGAGTCGCCCTCACATCCTGCTCTGGGACGAACCGACGACGGGTCTCGACCCGGTCAACACGGCCGCGGTCGAGCGACTCATCGTGAGGCTGACCGAGCGCTTACGGGTAACGTCGGTCATTGTCACGCACGACATTGATGGGGGGCTCGAGATGTGTGACCGAGTGGTGATGTTGAAAGGGGGCAGTCTCCAATTCGAGGGTACGCCGGAGGCCTTCCGGTCGAGCGACGACAAGGTGGTCAGAGCCTTCATAGATCGAGCGGCGGCGATCGCCGCGGTGGACGAGGTGGACTATCGATGAACGATCGCGAAGTGCGAGAGATTCAGCACGACGATGATAAGCGCCCCTCGGACGCCGACATCGAGAAGGCCACGCCCGCAGTCGCGGGTGGCCGGGAGGTGCGGGTCGGCGCCTTTGTGCTCCTCGGGGTCTTGTCCTTCGTGATGATTCTCTTTCTGCTGACGGATCCCGCCACTTTTCGGGGACGCTACATGGTGATGACCGAGGTGGAGAATGCCGCCGGGATCCGCCAGGGCGACCCGGTGCAGATGAGGGGCGTCAACATCGGCCGGGTGCACAGATTCCACCTGACCGAAGGCGGGGTCGGGATCACGCTCGAGATCGAGGGACAATGGGACATTCCCGCAGATTCGCGTACGCGCATAGCCGGCATGGACCTCATGGGAGGGCGGACGGTGGAAATCCTCCGGGGAAGCTCCGAGGAGATGCTGAGCGCGGGAGACGCCATCCCGGGGGAGTGGACGCCGGGCATGCTGGACCTGGCCGACGAGCTCGGAGGCGATGCCAGGGGCACGATGGAGGCGGCTCGGGGCACCATGGAGCGAATCCAATCGCTCCTATCGGATCCGACGATCTCAGCGGTGGAGGGGTCCGTCACCGAGCTCGAAGAGCTCCTCGAGGTGCTTTCGGAAGCGACCCGGGAGCAGAGAGTGGAGCTGTCTCGCCTGACGACGTCGCTCTCCCGCTCGGCCGAGCGGGTGGAGGACCTCACGGCCGGGGAGGAGCTGGAGCGAAGCCTGGCCCGGGCGGATTCAACCCTTGGGGAGCTTCAGGTGGCGGGCGGGAACCTGGCGCGAGCAACCCGTTCTCTGGAAGCCGTCCTCGAGCGAATCGAGCGCGGCGAAGGAACACTCGGCCGCCTCTCCGAGGACGACGAGCTCTACCGCAACATGAACGCGGCGATGGAGGAGATCCGGATGCTCGCTCGGGATGTGCGCGACAATCCCCAGCGCTACATTCGGCTTCGGCTCTTCTGAGCCACTACCAGCCCGGGGCGATGTGGAACCCGAAGTGCCCGCCTCGCTGGATGCGATGCCACGGATAGGCGTAGTAGATCTCCATCACCATCATTCCGAAGAGGTTGAGGCGAGCGCTCATCCCGGTACTCACCACCGGCACCCGCTCAAGCGACGTCCGGTCGAACTTGAGGACCGGCTCGCTGACGCCGTCCCACGCCAGACCCACGTCGGCAAATGCCACGAGTTCGGTGGGCAGGAAGCCGAAATCCAGAAGTCCGAAGCGATCTACCCCGATCAGCGGCACCCGGGCTTCGGCGTTGAATACGGCGACCCGGTGCCCCAGCAGGCGATCGAACTCCGGGCACGTCGAGTCCAACTCCTCCGACGGAGTGCACTCCCGGTTCGCCTGGAAGGAGAAGGCGGAGTACCCCCGCATGTACGTTTCCCAGCCCAGGTACAGGGGTCGAAGCACGCTGTCGCGTTCGTAGATGTCTTCCCCGTAGCGGCCGTGGTGGAGACCCCTGAAGGCGATGGTGAGCTCGGTCACCGGGTTGAAGTAGCGGCGGTAGTCGAGGTTCAGCGTGTGGAAATTGAGGTTCCCAACCGTCGTGCCGACCTCGAGCCGGTAGCGGCTTCCTCGAACCGGGGAGGCCAGCCCGAAGAAGGAGTTGTCGCCCACGAGGGCGGCACTCGTCTGGAAGAGATTCAACGGGTCGGGCAGACCCTCGTCGATCGTCTCCCTCTGGCGATCGATGAGACGGTCGAAGCGATCGAAGAGGAGCATCTCTTCTTCGATGTCGAAGGAGTAGCGGGTGACGCCCCCCGTGATGTCCAGCCGTCGTGTGGACGAGAACGGATAGGACGCCATCCCGATTCCATGCGTCTGGAATGTCCTGAAGATCTGCTGACGAATCTCCGTGGTACCGTCGGGATGCCACGTTCCGAAGGTCCTCAGCTGCATGTAGGGGATCCGTCCGGCCGCGATGCCCCAGTTCCACCGGTCCTCGAGGTTCTGGTAAACGAACTGCCCTCCGATGTCCTTCATCGTGCCCTGCGCCTGGACGGCCACGCCGAGGGTTCGATGGCCCAGCATGTCGGAGAAGTAGGCGGCTACGGAACCGGCGAGGAAGTTTCCGAACTGGTCCGTACCGACTCCGATCGTCGGCTGGCCGATGAAGTCGAGACCCATGGCGGGGCTGTAGCCCTGGGCCTCGCCGGGATCGTAGGTGCCCGGTGATGCAAGGGCGGTCTCCGCGTCCGCAAGGTATGCCGACACCCGGGACGGGACCTGCATCTCGCTAGGGGGAAGGAAGCGCCCGGCCAGATCGATCGTCTCGGCCACGACCGGGGTGGCCTCGGCGTCCCTGGAATCCATCGAATAGACGTGGAACTGGAACTCGTCGAAGACCGAGAAGACCACGGTTCCCGTTTCCCGTGCCACACTCATCGCCGGCGACATCGCCGTGATCCCGCTGACGCCCGTGGCGATCGTCGTCACCCGGTGAACCTCCCGGGTGGAGAGCTCCACACGGTAGATGTCGCTGAAGCCGTCGGGGTCGGACACGAAGAAGAGGCTCTCGCCGTCGGGGCTGAACTGGGGGTTCGCGTGACGGACGTTGCCGAAGATGTCGAGAACTTCGATCTCGCCGTCCTCCAGGTCGTACAGGGCAAGTCTGACTTTCGAGTATGTGAGCCGGTCGAAGTCGGTCTCCGGACCGCGATCGGAGACAAAGGCAATCCGGCTCCCGTCCGGGGAGAACACCGGCTGGAAGCTTGCGTGACGGTCCTCGGTCAAGCGGGTGCTCTCCTCCGTCTCGAGATCGAGGAGGTAGAGGTCGGATAGCCCTCCAACCTGTCCGGAGAACGCAATATGGTTTCCGTCCGGCGACCAGGTGGGGCCCGAGATCTCCCCGATCTTCTCTTCGAGCGAGATTCGGCGCTCGACATTGCCGTTCCCGGCGTTGAGGATGACGATCTCGTTTCGTCCACCCGCGAACGCCACCACGGCGATCATCGACCCATCGGGCGACCAGGCTCCCGAAGAATCGATGAAGCGGAGTGCGTCCATGTGCTGATCCGCCGCCGCGCTCGCCAATGTGCGGAGGACTTCGCCGGTACGGGCGTCCACCAGGTAGAGGTCGAAGCTGAAGAGGTCCTTCTCGGACATCACGACCATTCGGCTGCCGTCCGGGCTGATGGACGGGGCCACGTTCTGCTGGCCCGCGCCGGTCGAGGGCGCCAGGAGGAGCGTCCCGACCTCACCCGGAGGGGTCCGATCCTCCATCAGGGGACGGTAGTGTTCCTCGGCCGCCGCCTTCCACTGGGCTGAGAGCGTATCGGCGGAGACGCCCAGCACCCGATCGATGGCCGGCTCCCACCCGGTTCGCATCGCGGTCCGGAAGAGTCGCGTAACGGCCTCGTCCCCGTACGTACCCCCCACATAGGTCCAGAATGCCTGTCCGAACCGATACGGGAAGAACCGTGTCTCCCGGGTCATCTGGCGGAGCGTGGGGAAATCGTCCCTGAGAAGGGCGTCCCGGAGCCACATTCCCGTGAGGGGGTCCTCCTGCCCGAGCGAGAGGTACTCCGCCATTCCCTCGATCATCCACAGCGGGATTCTCATGAGGCCCTGCATACCCCCGCCCCTCTGGGTCTGAGCGAGGTTGTACTGGAAGGCGTGCACGAGTTCGTGACCGAGCACGTGATCCGTAGAGGCGTACGATCCGGACAACGGCATGATCACGCGATTCTTGAGGGATTCCGTGACTCCGCCGGTTCCCTCACCGAGCTGGGCTGATATCGTGTTCGTCTGCTGGAAGTCCGGGTGATCCGCGTAGAAGATGAGCGGCTTGCGCTCCGCGAACTCATGCTGGAAGAGACGGGCAAGCCTTTCGTACCAGCGCTCGGCCATCCGGCTCACATCTCCCATCGCTTCGCCCATTTCCGGATAGAAATAGATGTCGAAGTGCGGGGTGGTGAGAACCTGGAAGTCGAAGTCGTCGTACTGGACCTTGTTCCGACCGAAATACTGGGCGTCCGCGGGTACCGGGACCGCGAAGAGGAGGCCGAGGACCAGGGCGAGGAATGTGGCGCCACGGGCGCCCCGACCGAGGGAGGGACTCTTGCGGCTGGCAGTCATGGGAAACCCCGCGGCTACGAGGGAGCGATCAGAGGTACGAAGGGCCTCCGCCGACTCGCATCGTCGGCGACAGGAATGCTATAGGGGCAGAAGTGGACGGGGGAACGTCAAGCGGATCCTACCCGCCCGAATCCATCGGGGTCCGGTTGTGGTTCCCCGCGCGAGCCGACATCGAGTCCAATTGCCCCTCGCGCACCATTCCCACCAGAATACGACGCCTACACGGTCCGCAACAGGGCAGTGCGGTGGACGTCGTGTGGGGAGCGTCGTCACGCAGAGGTCCGCAACTGAAAAGGAGCAGGCGAGCATGGATGTTCTCAAAGAGGTCACGACGGACGCGGCACCGGGCGCGATCGGACCCTATTCGCAGGCCATTGTGGTGGAGGGGTGGATCTATGCTTCCGGGCAAATCGCCCTCGATCCGAGGACCGGAGACCTCGTCGACGGGAGCGTGGCGATCCAGACGCGACAGGCTCTCTCCAACCTTGCAGCGGTGCTCGAAGCGGCCGGCGGGGGGCTGGACACTGTCATTCGAACCGCCGTGTACCTGACGAGCATGGACACCTTCTCGGAGATGAACTCAGTGTACGCCGAGGCGTTCGCCGGACATTGCCCAGCGCGATCGACGTTGGAGGTGTCGGCCCTTCCCCGGGGAGCCGCATTCGAGGTGGACGCGGTGGCGCGGGTGAGGGGATGAGGCGGTCGCCCACCGGGCTTCTCATGGGAGATCTGTGTCCCCGGGTCGGCGAGGCAGAAAGGGGACCGAGTCCCCCTCGACCATGATCCACCCCTCGTACCATTGCGCCCGTCGCATCACCTCCCCGTCGGGAAGCGAGCGCCATGTCATGCTCTCCACGGGGAGCAGAGGCGGCGGCTCCTCCTCCACCCCTGCGGGAGGAAAGCGGGTCCAGCCGCCTGCTTCCTCGTCGGGGGCAGGGGTGTGGAACCGCCACTCCGCACGGCGGATGAGGGTGTCCGGACCGAGTTCGAGAATTCCCTCCAGGTACGGGGTGTCCGTGATTCGTCCGCAGAAGCGGAGGATCCAACCCTCTCCGTCCTCCAGCTCCACCCGGAAGTCGTGGAGGCTCCCGAAGGATTCGGATCCGAAGTGCGGCGCGTAGTCCGCTTCGAGCGGTGGATAGCTCCAGGAATCATAGGAGCGGGTCCGACCGCTGCGACGGACATGGAATGCGTAGCCCTCCCGGTCGATCCTCCGGGTCCAGCTCAATCGGAGGAGGGAGGCGGACGCCCGCTGGCCGGAAACCGCTCCCTCCACCCCAAGGGTCGTAGGCGGGTCTCTCGACAGGGTGTCCGTGCGCGCCAGCGTGTAGCTGGCCACGCCGAGCGTATCCAGCCCTCCGGGGTGCAGGTCGACCGCTCTCTCCCATAGCCGGCGGGCGGGCTCCTCGTCGATGCCGGGGCACGACTCCCTCTCGAACTCGACGCGGAAGCCTGGGATCGGGAGGGGCGCAGGCGCGAGAGCGATCTCTTGCGAACGCCGGTCGCCGGAGAGAGAAACCTCTGCATCGTGGTAGCCCATGCGACTTACGTGCAGGATCGCTTCCGCTCGGGTCCCAAGCCCTTCCGCTCGAAGAACGATATAGAAGCGGCCGGCCTGGTCCGTCCGAGCGGACGCCACCAGAGCCCCGTCCACGAGCAGATCGACCCGGGCCGACGCGAGAGGCGCTCCTCCCAGCTCGCGCACGATCCCCTCGATCGGACCCGGGGGACTCGATGGTCCGAGGGATGGGGTCCCGAGAATTCCGGTCAGGGAGCAAAGGACGAGGATGGGGGCGAGCCTGATCATGGATACTCAAACGCCGGGAAGCCCAGGGGGTTCCTTCGACCGTCGCGGAATTGAAACCCTAACTTGATTGCATCGGTTTCCGGCTGGGTCATCCCACCCAGGTGGGAAGGGTGCCAGGGACGGCACCGAAAAAAAGGCGGAGGAGAAGGAAGGTGAGAAGGGGAATGAGGGCGATGACCGTCAGATTGAGGAGAACACCGGCTCGGACCATGTGACCGATGCGGATGAAGGTGCTGCCGAAAACGATCGCGTTCGGCGGGGTGGCGACCGGCAGCATGAAGGCGCAGCTTGCGGCGAGGGTGGCGGGAACCAGGAGGAAGAGCGGGTCCTCCCCGAGGGCGACCGCGAGTCCCGCCAGAATCGGAAGGAAGGCGGCCGCGGACGCTGTGTTGCTGGTGAGCTCAGTGAGCGAGACCAGGAGGATGCAGGTCACCGTCACCAGGCCCAGAAGGGGTAGGCGGCCCGCTGCGTGCAACTCTGTCCCGATCCACCCTGCGAGTCCCGAAGAGGTGATCGCGGCCGCGAGGGAGAGTCCGCCTCCGAACAGGATGAGGATGTCCCATGGAATCCGGCGAGCCCAATCCCAGTTCAGGAGCTTGGCCCTCGCCGCGCCTCCGGCGGGAAGGACGAAGAGAAGCAGGCTGGCCGCGATCGCGATGCCCGCGTCCGAAAGTCCGGGGATGAGACCCTGGAGGAGCGGGCGGAAGATCCAGGCTGCGGCCGTTGCCCCGAAGACCCACGCCACCCGGCGCTCGCCACTGCTCATGGCGCCGAGCGACTCCTTCATCCCCTCCAGGTCGTCCGGGGCCAATTCGGGTCCCTCCGGATCGACGTGGAAGGAAACCCTTGTGAGCAGCCCCCAGGCGATTGGGAGGAGGATCAGGCTCAGAGGGACCCCGATCACCATCCACTGGGCGAAGCCGATCTCGAGCCCGTACTGATCCAGCAGGTATCCAGCGAGGAGGGCGTTTGGCGGCGTCCCGATGAGAGTCGCCGCGCCCCCGATGCTCGCTCCGTAGGCGATTCCCAGGAGGAGCGCGACCGCGAACGCCGGGTCCCCCGGAGGCCGGCCTTCCTCGATCAGTCCGCCACCCACGACCTGAATGACCGAGAGCCCGACCGGGAGCATCATCACGGCGACGGCCGTATTGCTCACCCACATGCTCAGGAAGGCCGAGGCGAGCATGAACCCGGCGATGAGTCGGAAGGGGGCCGTCCCGGTGCCCATGATGATGCCATAGGCCATCCGTCGATGCAGCGTCCAACGCTGCATGGCCTGCGCCAGCATGAATCCTCCCATGAAGAGGAAGATCACGGGATTGGCGAAGGGGGCGGTGGCGCCTTCGATCGTCGTCACCCCGAGGAGTGGAAGGGCCGGAATCGGGAGGAGCGCGGTGGCCGGGATCGGGATGGCTTCCGTGATCCACCACGTGGCCATGAGCAGTCCGAGTCCCGCCACTCGCCAAGCCTCCGGGGACATGCCGTCCGGAGGAGGCCAGACCAGGGTGGCGCCGAAGAGGAGAAAACCCAGCAGGAGACCGACGATCCCGATCTTCCTGGAGGCTCCCCGGCGCTCCTGTTCGCTTTCAGGGTCGGTCAATGCTTGCCCGTCCGGGTTTCCGGGTTGCATGCGCGAATCGGGGACTCGTACGAAGGTACATCATAGGTCGTGATGATCGGATCTGCTTGCTGACATGCGTCGGGCTCTGGACACAGGTTGTCACACTTCGGCCCGGAGCGGGTCGACATGTCCCGCAGCGACATCCGTGTCCGGCTGACGGGCGCGGCGGGGTTTCGGTTATTCGCTCACTCCTCGTATGTTCCGGGGCATCGTCGCGGGAAGACCGTGAGTGGCACGCCTGCTGCAGCAATTCCATGCGGGGGCCGATCAGCGGTCTCCGGAGGCGAGGATGGACCCTCTCCGACCCTGAACAGAGACTTTTCCGTAAAGGAGCTTTCGATGAAGCGGATTCTGGTGCCCCTGGACGGTTCGAGCTTCGCGGAGAGAGCCCTCGGTCCTGCGCTCCATCTCGCGGCTCGGCACGAGGCCGAGATCCACATGGCCTCCGTGGTGTCGGATCTTCCCCCCGTGCCCCTGGCGACTGCGGACTCGGAGCAGGCTACCCGGTGGGTGGAGGAGGAGCGGAAGCGGGCGGAGCAGTACCTGGAAGAGGTGCGGGAGCGCACCCTGGGCAAGGCGCCGGGAGCGCGCCTGGAGTTTCATGCTCGGGTGGGGCCTGTGACGAAGGCGATCGAACGCCTGGCCGACCAGTTGGAGGTGGATCTGATCATGCTCACGACCCACGGCCGTGGGTCGTGGCAGCGCGCCTGGCTTGGCAGCGTCGCCGATCAGCTCCTTCGAAGGGCCGAGAAGCCTCTTCTCCTCCTTCGCGACCAGGAGGCGGGCGGGGGCCTCTTCAAGGCTTCGACCTCTCCCGAGCATGTGCTCATCCCCCTGGATGGGTCCGAGGCGGCTGAGACGGTCCTGGAGGTCCTGGACCCGATCCTTCCCGAGGAGGGTGGGCAGGTCACCCTCGCATCGGTGCTGCATCAGCCCTTTCCCCTGGCGACGACCTACCTTCCTCATACGACCTCCGAGCAGTTCATGATGTCCGAAAGGAAGGAGCACCTTCAGTCCTATCTGGACGAGGTCGCCGAGCGGTTCACCGACAATGGGGTCGAAGTCGAGACACGGGTCCTCGTGGGGGAGGACGCGGCGCAGGGCCTCCTCGAGGTAGCGGACAAGGCGAAGGTCGATCTCATCGCATTGTCCACCCGAGGACGAGGCGGCGTGACCCGATTCTTTCTCGGGAGCGTGGCGGACAAGCTGGTGCGGGGTGCAAAGGTCCCACTTCTCACGGCGCGCCGGCCTGGTGAGCATGGTGAGGACGACTGAGCATCGTCGCTGTGCCGGCCCTCATCGGTCCGGCCATCCGACAATCAGGACGATGGCCCCCAAGATGCCGGCGGCGTAGAAGGGGAGCAGCCGCCGAAAGAGCATCCTGCCGCCCAGGAAACGTGCGATGCCCAGCTTGAACAAGAGGTTCGAGATCACGGCCACGGTAACGACCCGCCAGAGCGTAGAGGGCTCGAGACGACCCTCCTGCGTCAGATGCGCCGTGGAGAGGGTGATGGCATCGGTGTTCGCGAGGCCGGAGATGAGGGCGATCAGGTAGAGTCCCTCGCTCCCGAACCACTCCTGTCCCGCGGCCGTGGCCAGCAGGATCACACCGTAGAGGCCCCCGAATGCGAGGGCCGAGCTGAGTTCTGTCGGGTTGCCCTGCTCCGGCATCCCGAGCGCCCCCGCATGCCGGCGGCTCCATGCGACTACGGAGAGGAAAACAAATCCTGCGAGGAGGAGGAGGAGGGGCGGAGCGGCGACGCTCAGGCTGCCGGGAGCGACGACGGCGATCTCGACGAGGACGCGGACGAACACCACTGAAGACGCGATCAGGATGATTACGGCCGCGAACTCGGAAGGGCCGTCGCCGAACCGGCTCCTACGGGCGTAGCTCACGGTCGTTGCCGTGCTTGAGATCATGCCCCCAAGCAGGCCTGCGAGGGCCGTGCCTGCCCGGTCACCGAGAAGCTTGTAGGTCACGTACCCGCCCAGGCCGATGCCCACGATCAACACGACCATGAGCCAGATCTGACGGGGGTTCAAGACCCCGAGCGGGTCGAAGGTGCGGTCGGGAAGTACCGGAAGGATCACGAGGGTGAGGAGGACGAAGCGCATGATGGCCGTCACGTCCTGATCGCCCATGTGGTCCACCAGGCGCTGGAGCCGGTCTTTCGCGTGGAGAAGCACGGCTACGGTGCCGCCCGCCGCGATCCCGAGCTCGAGGGGACCGATCACCAGGAACGCCCCCAGGCCGAACATCAGAAGCACCGCCACCTCGGTCGTGATTCCCGGGTCCCGAAACCCGGCCCGGAGCTTGGCCACGTTTCCCATCACCACCATCGTGGCGACCGTGAGAAAGGCGGCGGCCAGGACCCAGCCGCCGAACTCGACGGAGAGTACCGCCGCGATGCCACCGAACACGGTGACCAGGGCAAAGGTTCGCAGGCCCGCGATCGTGGCGTCGGAACGCTCTCTCTGGAGACCGACGAGGAGGCCGAGTCCCAGGGCGATTCCAATCCTGACCACCAGGTGCTCGAGCGAGAGCTCCTGCACCTCAGTCGCTCCGGAGTACGGGGGAGAGCGGGGTGGATTCGGGGTCCCTTTCACGCCTCGAGCCTTGTGGGGAAAGGGGCAAGGAGAAGAAGAAGGTGCTCCCGCTGCCCACCTCACTCTCCAGCCAGATCCGCCCGCCATGTCCTTCGACGAATCCCTTCGCAATCGCGAGTCCCAGCCCGATGCCCCTCGCCGGTGCAGTCTCCGATCTCCAGAACCGATCGAAGATCCGGGGCCGCTCCGCCTCCGGGATGCCCGGTCCTTCATCTTCCACCGAGACTTTGAGCTCGCCGGCTGCGACGGCCACCCCGATCCGAACCGCGCTTCCGCTGGGACTGTGCTTGACGGCGTTCCCCAGGAGGTTCGAGAGGACCTGGAGGATCCGGTCCGCATCCATCGGGACCGGCGGGAGCTCTCCTTCGGGGAGGTGGGTGGCGATCTTCACGTCCTTGGCCAGCGCAAGAGGAGCGATCGCTGCGGCGCTGTCGGCGATGATGCCCTCGAACCTCTCCGGTCGACGGGAGAGCACGAGGTGCCCCTCCTCCATCCGACGGACCTCCAGGAGGTCGCGAATCAACCGGCGCATCAGGTCGGCCGACTGCCGAATGGCCAAGATGTAACGGTCCATCGAGGAGCTGGGGCGTTCGCCGCCCCGTCGTTCGATCGCTTCGAGGGCAATGCTGATCGCTTGAAGGGGATTGCCGAGATCGTGGGAGACGACCCCCAGGGTTTCGTCACGAGCCCGGACGGCTCGGGTGGCCTGCCGGTAGTGACGAGCGTTGTCCACCGCCAGTCCGGCCCGCAGCCCCAGTTCCTCGGCGATCTCGACGTCCTCAGATGTGAAGGCGCGGCTCTCCTGGGAAGCGATCATGAGGAGGACACCGAGCAGCTGTCCCCGCGCTCGGAGTGGAACCACCATGTAGCTTTTCGCCTCCAGGCCACGCAGCACCTCCACGTGCTCGGTGCTCTGTGCGACCTCGAGGAGGTGCTCGTCGGAGACCTCCGAGCGAAGGTAGCTCTGGCCGGTCTGGAGGACCCGCGAGGTGAGATGCCGTTGCCTGCGATCCAGCTTCATTCTCTCCAGGAGTCTGGCGGCTGCTTCGAGTCTCGGCGTTCGATAGGCCACCTCGAGGCGCCGAATCTCTCCAGACTCCTCGAGAAGGTCCACCGCGCAGAAATCGGCGAGCGAGCGGACCGTGAGCTCGGCGATATTGGAGAGCGTCTGCTCGAAGTCCAAGGAGGAGGCGAGCACCTCGCTCGCTTCGGATAGAAATCGCTCCGATTCCCGGGCTCGCACCGCTTCGGTGACGTCACGGATGATGACGGTGAAGATCAGCCGGCCGTCGACTTCGATCCTGGAGATCGATGCCTCCGCCGGGAATTCCTCTCCGTCCCGGCGGAGACCCAAGATGGCCTGGCGCTCGGCCATTCGGCGAGCCTGGACAGCCCCGGTGGCGAAATCAATGACGTGGGCTCGGTGGGCATCCCGGTTCCGGGGTGGAATGAGCATGTCGAGGGGCCGGCCCAGCACCTCCTCCTGTGCGTATCCGAAGATCGACTCCGCTCCCCTGTTGAACAGGGTGATGCGCTGGTCCTCATCGATCGAGATGATTCCGTCGCTTGCGATCTCCACGATCCCGGAAAGCATGGGATCGGCGTTTCCGAGCGACGCTGAGGTCACCCAGGACGGATGCCGGTCTGCGCGAACGCCCGTGCAAAGGACCAGGGGGGGAGCATCTTCGATCGAGAGGAGGGTGTGATCCCACGTGAGGGCGTGCGCCCCGCCCGAATCGAGGGTCCAGTCGATCGTCACCGGGGGCGCCGCTCCTCCCTCGACGGTTGTCCGGAACGCTCGGCGCAGCCGTTGTCGCTCGGCCTCTTTGTTCGCCAACTTCCAGAAGATGCGACCCGGGACGGACTCACGGTCCAGGCCCGAGGCCCTTGCCGCCCCCGGAGAGCAATACACTACCCTCCCGCTCCGATCGAGCACGACGAGCGCGGGGTGTCCGGGCTCGCCCGGTCTCGAGAAGGGGAATCCCGTCACGGAAGTGGCTGCGGTGACGTCATCGAGGCATGACCTTCCCTTCGGGACATTTCGTGGTTGCCGAGGTGGCCCTCAGAGGGGCATTGCGCGAAGGTTAGTGAAGGTAAGGGCCGGCATACCGCATGGGAAAGCCGAACGGTAGGGGAGGGACGAAATGTCTCCGGTCGGGACGAAGTCGCCCGGGGAGCGATCCGTGTCCCCTGCTCCCATGGCCTGTCCGGCGAGCTTGAGCTCGCGGCTGGCGGGGACTTTGCACCCCGGGATTCGGTGCCCGGCACATTCCTTGTATTCGAGCCCTCACGGGAGCCGCGGAGAGCGGTGCCGGAGGGCGAACCTCTGGTCTACCACGAAGGAGCGCATTGCGATGCAGACGGTTCGGGACATCATGCAGTCGGACGTCATCGGAGTCCGGAAGGGAACGTCTTGCCGGGAGTTGGTCGAGATACTGGACGAGGAGGGCATCAGCGGGGCTCCCGTGCTCGATACCGATGATCGGGTGCTCGGGGTGGTCTCGCGCACCGATGTTCTTCGGATGATCGCCAGTGAGCCCGAGATTGACGCCGGCGAGGAGTTTTGGGAGATCCTGGGCCGCGACGCGACCGGGGAGGCGGACGACCCGGCGGCATACTACCTGTCACCGGAGAGCGCGGCCCTCTTCCTTCCCGCTTCGCAGGCGATCCGTGCCGATGTGATTCAGGATACCCCGGTCGAGGAGATCATGACGCCGGTCGCGTTCGACGTGGACTCCGGAATGACGATCCCCGAGCTTGCCCGATTCCTCGTTCAGGGCAGGATCCATCGCGCGCTCGTGATCGACGCAGGGAAGCTGGCCGGAATCGTGACCGCCTTCGACGTGTTGAGAGCCGTCGCTGCGGAATCGTCGGCCGAGGAGCCGAGCGCGGGTCCGGTGGAGGCTTGAAGCGATGAGCGGTCCCGGTCTCCCGAGCGCCGGTCCGGAGACCTCTCTGCAGCATCTGGGGGAGGTGGCAGGTCGGCTCGCCCAGGAGATCGGGGGCCCGCTCACGGCGATCGAGATGGCGCTGTGTCTCTCCGCCTCGTCCGTTGAGGAGGCGAGCCTCCGTGGGTGAGGCGCGTGCTTCCCCGGGCGGGAGGAGCCCCGAGCACCCGGCACGGGTCCTGGTGGTGGAGGACGAGGAGGTCGTTCGCACCCTCCTCCTGGAAGCATTGGAAGAGGAGGGGTTCGGGGTGGCCGCCGTGAGCTCGGGCGAAGAGGCCCTGGAGCGTCTCGATGCCGGGATCTTCGACCTGATCCTCCTCGATCTGAATCTCCCCGGTATGCACGGGATGGAGGTGCTCTCGGCCGCACGGGGAAGCCAGCCTGATGCCCAGTTCATCGTGATGACGGCCTTCGGGTCGGTGGATACCGCCGTCGAGGCGATGAGGCTCGGAGCCTTCGACTACCTGAACAAGCCCTTCCGCACCGACGAGCTCCTTCTCACGTTGGACAGGGCGCTCGAAGAGGCTGAGCTGCGTCGCGAGATCGCACATCTGCGGACGCACGCGGCCGGCGATGTGAGGGCGAAGATCCTGGGAAAGACCCCGGCGATGCAGCGGGTATTCGACCTGATCGAGCGGGTGGCCCCGACTCGCGCGAGCGTCCTGATCACGGGAGAGACGGGAACCGGAAAGGAGCTGGTGGCGCGAGCCATCCACGACGTATCGGAGCGGTCGCGCAGACCCTTCGTCCCGGTCAATTGCTCAGCCCTCGCCGAGACACTCCTCGAGTCGGAGCTCTTCGGTCACGTGAAGGGCGCATTCACCGGAGCCATTCAGGCCAAGCGTGGATTGTTCGAAGCGGCGAAAGGGGGGACCATCTTCCTGGACGAGGTGGGTACGCTCAGCCCGTCGACCCAGATCAAGTTGCTGCGGGTGCTACAGGAACGCAGCGTGACGCCGGTGGGGGGAACCGATCCGATTTCCGTGGATTTCCGGCTGGTGGCGGCCACGAATCGCGATCTGGTCGAGCTGGTCGAACGGGGAGGATTTCGGGAAGACCTGTTCTATCGATTGAACGTCTTTCCAATCCGGGTTCCGCCCCTGCGGGAGCGCCGGGAAGACATTCCCGTTCTCGCGAATGCCTTTCGGATCCGATTCGCAGAGGACAACGGAATCGACCCGCCCCCCTTCCTGCCGGAGACGCTCGCCAGGATGATGGCCTACGAATGGCCCGGGAACGTGCGGGAATTGGAAAACGTCGTGGAGCGTTCGCTGATTCTCCATGCCGGTGCGCGTTCGCTCCCGTTCGACCCGATGACTCGGGCGGCGCCGTCGGCGTCAGGAGGGATCGGCTTGGTCACGCGCGCCTCGCGGGAGCGGTGGGACCTGGATCGGTTGGAGCGAGAGTACATCCTGGAGGTCCTGGATCACGAAGGGTGGCACCAGGCCAACGCCGCAGAGGTGCTCGGGATCAATCGGAGGACTCTCTACCGCAAGCTCAAGCGGTACCGAGCGAAAGGCCTGCTCCCCGAGACTCTCGCTCGCCAGTAGGCCGCATCTTCGCCGCGGGATTGCCCGTTCCTCTGCTTTTCTTCCATTTTGGCAGGACCCCGAGATCCACGGATCGGTCTCCGGGGCCACGATCTCGCGGGCACGGACCTCCCGCGCCGCCCCAACTGGACCTTCCCGGGGGATACGCTCGTTGTCAAAGACCTTCAAGGTCATCGCCAATCCGAACGCGGCAGGCGGTCGGGGCGCTCGGGTGCTCCCGGATCTCGAACGGAGGCTTCGGAAGGCGGGGCTGGAGTTCGAGATCGAGCGAACCAGTGGGAGCGGTCACGCGACCGCGCTGGCGCGCCGGGCACTGGAGTCGGGTACGTCCCGGATCCTGGTCGTGGGCGGGGACGGGACGATCCACGAGGTGGCCAATGGACTCCTCGACGACTCGGAAGCGGACGGCCGGGTCGATCTCCCCGCAATGGCCATCCTGCCGGTGGGCACCGGCAACGACTTCCATCGCATGGTCCGTGCGCCCGCGGGAATCGAATCGGCGATCCAGACTCTTGGCAGCGGCATCGAGCGGCATTTCGAGGTGGGTCGGGCGAAGTGGGAAGGGGGGGGTGGGCGGTTCGTGAACCTCCTGGGGGTCGGGATCGATGTGGAGGTGCTGCGGTGGCGTCCGCGCTTCGGCCGCCTGCCCGGGTTGCTCCAATACATGGGGGCTCTGGCCGGGGCCCTTTGGACCCACCGACCGGTGCCTTTCGAGTTGACCTTCGTCGGAGAGGACGACGAGGCCGAGACTCTCGCGGCTCCGGTACTCCTCGCCGCGCTCACCGTCGGTCCTTCAATCGGAGGAGGATTCCTCCTGTCGCCCAAGGCCCGGCCAGACGACGGTCTCCTCGATCTCTTCGTGGTGGAACGGCTTGGGCCCCTGAAGGTGGCGCGATATCTTCCGAGCGTTCTGCGGGGCCGACTCGACGGCAAGCCGGACGTGCATCGGAGGCAGATCCGGCGACTCCGGATTCGCGCCCTCGACGATCGACCCTTTCGATTCGAGCTCGACGGGGAGCTGATGGCCACAGAGACCCGATTCCTGGACATCCAGGTGGAGCCGCGTCGACTTCGGGTCCTCGAGTTGTTCGACCAGGATGAGGACGGCCGAACCCGATGAGGACGTCCGGGATTCGCCCACGCCCGTTGTTCGTTCTCGGGGCCCTCGTGCTCGGGGTGTGCCTTCTCTTTCCCGGCCGGGCAGCCTTCGCCCAGGACGAAGCTGCAGAGGAGGAACCCATGACGGAAATCCAGGGGCTCCCGGCTCTTCCTCCAGGTGCCGAGCCGATCTCCCCGGGAGGAGCCTTCCTGCGCTCCCTGATCGTGCCCGGATGGGGACACGTGGCCACCGAATCGATGGGACGGGGAGCGGTCTACGTCACCGGTCAGGCGGCGTCTGCCTGGATGTTGTGGAAGTCGTCGACCCGCAGGCGCGAGGCCATCCGATTCGGGCGGGTGGAACGGGGGGCGACCGCGGCGCGATTGGAAGCCGAGGGAATCACCGATCCCGACTCCCTGCGCGTCGCCGTGGAGGAGGATTCGGCCGTTCAGGCCTGGGAGGATCTGGTCGAGAGTCGGGGGGATCAGGTGGAGGATTGGCTCGTCGCGACCTTCTTTCTCTTGCTCCTGGGCGCGGCTGACGCCTACGTCACGGCCCACTTCCTCGATTATCCGGAGCCGCTCTCATTCCGGGTGGTTCCGCGGGGCATCGGGGGCGGAGTCGAGCTCGGGGTCTCCATTCCGATGGGCGGCCTTCCCCCCGGGACAGCGGACCGCAGGCGACGGTGATCGCTCGGGGGGTCCGGCCGAGACGATTCGTCACTCCGATTCGAAGTGCCAGCTCTCAAGAGACGGGGGTGCGTCCGCACGCAGCACGAGGTAGGTGGCGTGCACCAGCCAGTCTCCGGAATTGAGGTAGAAGCGACCGGGAGCGACCTCAACCCTCGCGGGTTGGTGTGAGTGTCCCAGGATCACGATATCGAGCTCGTCGTCTTCGAGGAGGCGCTCACGTGCCCATCGCTCGAGCGCAGTCGCGCGTGGGTCGGGCTCGCCACCTTCTGCCTCGCCCTCGGGGGTGTCGTCGGATATGCGTTCGACGTCAGTCGCGGTCAGGTGACGCCCATCGGTGCGCGAGACCCGGCGGGCGATCCGGGTGGCGATGTCCGGGTGCAGCCAGCTGAATGCCCGATGAGCGACCCGACTCCGGAGGACGCCGCGCAGGATCTTGTATCCCAGGTCCCCGCGACCGAGGCCGTCGCCGTGAGCCAGGAGCACCTGTGACCCGGCCAGCTCGAGGCGCACCGGGTCGTAGTGGAGGGTGAGCCCGATCTCGTCTGTCAGATACCGACCTCCCCACCAATCGTGGTTGCCCCCCATGAGGTGCACCGGTACGCCGGCGTCCACGATGCGGGCGAGCGTGCCGAGGAGCCGCGTGTGACCCTGGGGAATCACGCTGCCCCACTCGAACCAGAAGTCGAATAGATCTCCATTCAGGAAGATGAGCCCGGCGCGGTCTGCAGCATGCTCGAGCCAATTCCGGAAGGCGACCTCCATCTCCGGCGAGGTCTCCCCGAGGTGAGCGTCGGAGGCGATGTAGACGGGGGAAGGCGGCATGGCCGGGAACATATGGAGAGCCGGCAGGGGAGGGAAGTACGGGCTCGGGCGCGCAGGGGGCCGAGCGCTCCAGGGGATCCTGAAGCGGAGCAGCGGGGTCTCACCCTTTTGACGCGGACCATTTGCGGGGGGAGGCGCGCCGCCCCCGATCGGTACGGTTCGGCGGAAGCGGGCCGTCTGGAGTCTGCCGGTGGCCTGGACCTGCGGGGCCGTTTCGCGAAATTTGGTGCGTGGCCCGCGTTCATTTCCAGCGGAGGAGCTTGAGCCAGATGGAGAGACGGAGGAAGCAGGCAGCTCAGGGGAAGGAGACGGGGCGGAAGCCCCTCCTCCTTGCGGGGATCTTCCTGTTCCTGGTCGTACCCGTCGCCTGCGCTCGTTCGGAGACGGCTCCTCCTCCCCGGCCCATGGACGCGGGTCAGGTGGCCGGATCGGCCGCGAGGGCCTCGACCCTCGATGGGCCGTACCGCCTTGTTTTCGAGTGGACGTTGAACGAGCCTGGGACCCGACTCAGCGGTCGCGGGGTCGCTCGCGTGGAGCCCCCTTCGAGGGCCCGACTGGACCTCTTTATGGGCAATGGGGAACGGGTGGCGGCCGCCGCCCTCGTGCGCGACGATCTGACGACACCCCGGGACATGCGCGCCGGCCTTCCCCCGGCTCCCTTGCTCTGGGGAGCGCTTGGCATCTTTCGTCCGGGAGACAACGCAGGCCTTCGTGGTGGAAGCTGGCAGTCGAATGGCGGAGCAGAGCTCCGGTACTTCTACGAGGGGAGCGACGAGCTCCGCTACGGCCTCCGAAACAACCGTATCGAGAGGATGGAGGTCTTCCGGGGCAACCGGGCGAGTGAGGAGGTGCAGCTCGTCCGCGTAGACGACGAGCGTTTCCCCCGGGAAGCAACCTACCGGCACCTCGGGGAGGTACGGGAACTGAGGATCACCCTGGAGACGGTCGAACATGTGGAGTCGTATCCGTCGGACATCTGGAATCTCGACTTCTAGTCGAAGCCGCGGGCCTGGTGGGGGCGTCATGCTCGCCCTCATGGTCGGCGCTCTGGCGAGCTGCAACTACGCTTTCCAGGCAGGGGCGGGGCTTCCTCCGCACGTCGAGACCCTGGCTGTGATCCCCTTCGAGAACGACACGGATCGGTTCGAGCTTCCCCAGGAGCTGCAGGAGGTCCTCCTCGAGGAGCTTCCCAACCGATTCGGAATCCGTACCGCGGGGGAAGAGTTCGCCGAGGCGGTGGTGAGAGGCACCGTCCGTGGCTACAACGTGGAAACCCCTTCCTTTCGCCCGGGCCCCGCTGGAGACCGCACCGAAGTGATCGAGCGCCAGGTTTCGGTGACTGTGGAAGTCCAGGTGATTGACCGGGTGAACAATGTGATCCTGTGGGAGAACGCCAGCCTGTCTGGCCGCGGGGAATTCCTCGAAGCGTCCGAGCTGGAGGAGGATGGGCGACGCGTCGCCCTCTCGCGAGTGGCCCAGTCGATCATCGACGGCTTGCAGTCGAACTGGTGAGCTCCGAGCGACGAACGCTCCGACTGGGCACCCGTGGCTCCCTGCTCGCGCGCACCCAGAGTGAATGGGTGGCGGATCGGATCCGTGCGGAGGGGGTGGGTGACGTCGAGCTCGTCACGATCCGTACCAAGGGAGACGTGCTCCTGGATCAACCCCTGTCCGAGATCGGGGGAAAGGGCCTGTTCACGAAGGAGCTGGACCGCGCTCTTTTGGACGGTGCGATCGATCTCGCCGTTCACTCGCTCAAGGACCTTCCCACGGAATTTCCCGAGGGCCTCGCCCTGGGAGCCGTGCCCGAGCGAGAAGATCCCCGAGACGTCCTCATTGGTCCGAACGACTCGCCGATCTCACTAGAAACCCTTCCGCAGGGAGCTCGGGTCGGGACCTCCTCGCTCCGGCGGATGGCTCTCGCCCGAGCCACCCGGCAAGACCTCGTCATCGACGATATTCGGGGAAACCTCGACACTCGCATTGCGAAGGTGGATGCCGGCGATTTCGACGCGATCGTCCTCGCTGCGGCGGGTGTCCGACGATTGGGCTGGTCAGAGCGCATCTCGGAGGAGCTCGATCCCGGGAGCTGGTTGCCAGCGCCGGGCCAGGGGGCGCTCGCCGTGGTCGTTCGGACGGAGGACGTGGAAAAACGGAGTTGGCTCCGTGGCCTCGACGACCCGCCGAGCCGCGCAGCCACTACCGCGGAACGGACGCTCCTCCGCGAGCTCGAGGCCGGTTGCCGCCTACCTGTGGCCGCTCTCGGCCTCCCTTTCGGGGGAGGTCTTCGCCTGCGTGGACTCGTGGCTCATCCGGACGGTCGCCGGATGGTCAGGGCGGAAGCCACCGGGGCGCAGGACGCCCCTGAAGCGCTGGGACGGAAGGTGGCCCGGCTTCTCCGGGAACGAGGGGCGGACCTCATCCTCTCGGATCTCGTCGACGCCCTCGCGGAATGATGCGCTCGACGAGGAGACCCCGATGCGAATGAGAAAGGAAGGACGGGGTGCCGGAGTTCTCCGACCCCTCGGCATGGAACCCCACCCCTCTCCCCATGCGGACGGGTCATGCCTCATCGCAGCGGGGAACACGCGGGTGCTCTGCACCGCCTCCGTCCAGGAGAGCGTGCCCGAATGGAGGGAGAGGAGTGGAGCGGGCTGGGTCACCGCCGAGTACGCAATGCTTCCCACCGCCACGCACACGCGGAACCAGCGGGAGCGCGGAGGGATCAAGGGGCGCACCCAGGAGATCCAGAGGTTGATCGGCAGAGCGCTGCGATCGGTGACGGACCTGGGGGCCCTGGGACCCAGAACGGTCATCGTGGACTGCGATGTGCTCCAGGCGGATGGAGGCACGCGGACTGCTGCGGTTACGGGCGGCTGTGTCGCGCTCGCTCTCGCTTTCGATCGCCTGGTGGCGGACGGGCGGCTCGAGAGAAGCCCCCTCACGGATCTCGTCGGCGCGGTCAGCGTGGGTCTGGTCGACGGTCGACCCCTTCTCGATCTCGACTACGGGGAGGACTCCGCCGCTCAGGTCGATATGAACGTAGTTGCTGCAGGCGAGGGAGGGATCGTCGAGGTGCAGGGCACCGCCGAGGGGTCGCCCTTTCCCAGAAAGTCGCTCGACCTCCTGCTCGACCTCGCCCAGGAGGGCATCGCCGACCTCGTCGCCTGCCAGCGGCAGGTCCTCAAGGAGGTCCAGGACAAACGATGAGGCTCCTCGTGGCGACCCGAAGCGGACACAAGCTGCGGGAAATCCGAACGATCCTTCGCGAGTTCGCTTCCATGAGGCTCCTGGATCTCAATGATGCGGGCGTTCCGTACGCGGAAGAGGAGGAGGAGATCGAGGTCTTTGACAGCTTCGAGGAGAATGCCCGAGCGAAGGCTCGCTTCTTCCGAAGGCGGACCGGGTTGCTCACGGTGGCCGACGATTCCGGTCTCGTCGTGGACGCTCTGAACGGACAGCCAGGCATCCACTCGAAGCGATTCGCGCCGAACACGGGTGGGCTGTCTCCCCTTGAGCGCGATCGGGCGAACAATGCTCATCTGGTCGAGCTCCTGCGTCCCCTGGAGCTTGCCGAACGCACCGCTCGATACGTCTGCGTCGTGGCCCTCGAGCCCGAAGGCGAGGTGTTCCGGGGTGAGGTCGAAGGCCTGATCCTCGACGAGGCCAGGGGAGAGGGAGGGTTCGGATACGATCCCCACTTCTTCCACCCGCCATCTGGGCGGACTTTCGGGGAGATGTCCTCCGCCGACAAGCACGCCCACAGCCACCGCGGGAAGGCCTTTCGGGCGCTCGCCGAGCGGCTCACAGCCTCCGATCGCTCCCGGGAGGATCGATGACCTCCCAGCGGGTCCTCCCCGAAGAGATCGGGCCCACGGAGGATGCGACAGCACTCCGCATCCGGTGGCGTGACGGGCACACTTCGGTCTACGGTCCCCGGCAACTTCGGATCCTCTGCCCCTGTGCCGGATGCGTCGACGAGCTCACCGGCGAGCGAATCCTGGACGCGTCGCAGATCGATGCAGGCGTCCACCCACTCGCCATCGAATATGTGGGGCGCTATGCGCTTCAGTTCCAGTGGAGTGACGGTCACCGCACGGGAATCTATCCCTTCGACTATCTGAGGCGGCTCTGCGACTGCGAGGAATGTCGCTCCACTTCGGGCGGAGACGTGTGAGGTGCCACTCCCGGCGTCGCCCCTCGTGAGATCAATTTTCCCCTTTCTGTTGGCGCTGGGTGTGGCCTGTCCCCTCTCGGCTCAGGACGAGGAAGGCGACGTGCAGGCCGGGGCGCTCCGGGTGGGGATCTCCTACCTGGACATAACGGGTCGGCACGAGGACGCTCCGGCCATGGAGCTGGGATACCGGCCAGAGCGCCCCGCCCTCGGCCCACTATCGTCGGACGTAGGGATCCTGGTTGGCTGGGACGGGACGCTCTTCGGTTTCGTCGGAACTCGTCTTCCCTTGTCGCCCTTCGACTGGCTGGTATTGGCTCCGACGTTCGGAGCTGGGCTCTACCGGGCGGGGGAAGGGATCGAGCTCGGAAGTCCGGTGGAGTTCCGCTCCGGGCTCGAGGTGGGCCTGCGGTTCTCCGGAAATAGCGCGATCCTCCTCAACTTCTATCACCTTTCCAATGCCGGGATCTCCGACCGCAATCCCGGCGTCGAGGTGCTGGGACTCGGGTATTCCCTCTCCTGGTAGGCGCAGCCCGCACAGCCTCAGAAGTAGACGTGGACCCGCAGCCCCGTGGTCAAAGTGCGAAGGCGGGTCGTGGTGTCATCGTTCTCCGCCCGGTCCGTCGTGAGGCGCAGGCCTGTCCAACCACCTACCGACATCTGGTCCACCGGAAACCAATCCACGCCGAAGCCGCCTTCGAGCCCGAGCCCCCGCGTCGTGTGGTCGTCTTCGTCGTCCTCGGTCCGCCGGGTGTGCGAGAATTGCATGCCTCCGAACCAGAAGGGGGCCACACGGGGCGAGCCGGCGACGTACCACTTGATGCGCGGCCCGAGACCGAGCGAGAAGTGGGTCCGGTCGCTGCGGGGGGATTCACGGTCCTCGGAGATCCAGTCGAGGGTGCCCAGGATCCCGAGGTTCGAGCGCTCTGAGATGAAGATCCAGAGCCCTGCTTCACCGCTTCCGGAACCGTCGATCCCGAAGGAGAGGGAGCGGGTCCCCTCGGTGACCCCCGGCGGCGACTGGGCGTGCAAGCCGGAGGAGGGACCGAAGCCCAGGAGCGAGTGCAGGGGATGATCGGGTGAGAACGTGACTGCGGGACCCAGGGCGAGGACGAGGAAGGCCAGCCCGGTCAAGGCGACCGACGTCCCGATCGTTGAGGAAGACGGCATCCGCAAGACTCCGGAAAGAGGTGACGAGACGGACGTTACGGGCGGAAAGATAAGGGGGGCGTACCCTTTCCCATAGGGGGATTCCCTACACGACTGGCTCCTCCTCCCCCACACCCGATTCAAGGGTCTCCGGACTGCCCTCGCGGGGGTTGTCCAGGCGAACTTATCCGTGAGCCGCCAGAGCCCTGTGCTCGGATTGCGGAACGATTGCTTCGTATGGGAGTGAGCCATGATCCGGTCTGTTCGATTCCGACACCGGTGCCGTCCCGCCGGAATCCCGATATTCGCGGCCCTCGGAACCCTCGCGTTTCTGGCGTCGTGCGCTCAGCCGAGTCCGGTCCCCGACCGGGACGTGCAGTGGACCGGTGAGACCGTCACGCTCGAGATTACTGCCGAGCGGCGCATGGTCGCCCTCGACGAGCACGTCGGCTACGACGGATTCACCTTCAATCGGACGATTCCCTCCGAGCAGTTCATCGTCCAACAGGGGGACAGCGTGCGGATGGTCCTGCACAACGAGGACACCGTTGCGCACGGGCTCTCCGTTCACGCGGCAGACGCCCAGACGTCGGCCCATGTCGGCAACGTGCCTCCCGGGGAGTCTCGTGAGATCACCTTCCTGGCCAAGTATCCCGGGGTCTTCATGTACCACTGCGCGCCGGGCGGTCATGGGATCATGATGCACACCAAGGCCGGTCAGCATGGAATGATCGTCGTGGAGCCCGCGAACGGACGATATGGGCTCGAGGCGGAGCTGGGTCGGGAGCCTGATCTCCGACTCTATTTCGTGCAACATGAAGTCTATCGGGACGGGCGGGACTTCTTCGATGGGAAGGCCCTCTACGTCATGTTCAATGGCGAGCTCTTCCGATACGTGAAGAATCCGATCCAGGCTCGGCCCGGCGACTACGTCCGCTTCTACTACCTGAACGTCGGCCCGAACCTGACCTCCACCTTCCATATCGTGGGGGGCATTTTCGACTACATGCATTTCCAGGGCAACCCACAGAACGTCGAAATCGGAGGTCAGTCGGTCACCTCCGGACCGACCGATTCCTGGGTGATCGAGTGGGAGATTCCCGAGGAGGAGGGCGGCTACCTCCTGGTGACCCATGCCTTCGGAACCCAGACCGCCAAAGGCGCCATCGGAATCCTCCAGGCAAGCCACGACGCCGAAAGGGATGCGGTGGTTCGCAGCGAGGGACCGCGCTCCAACGGCGAGCTGGACGACACCCAGTTCCGACGTGTGGTCCGGCCGTTCGCGCCGGGCAGCCCCGAGGTAGACCGGCCGGTACGCTTCGATGCCGGTGAGGAGGTCATCATCGAGATGGTGGGCAACAGCTACGTGCCCAAGACGGTGGAAATTCCCTCGGGCACCTCCGTGACCTGGGTCAACGAGGATGTGTTCGACTATATGAACTTCGAACAGACGGGGCTGCACAACAGCGTGGTGGTGGAGGGGCCGGAAGACCTGGCGACCGAAATGCTGGCACACGGGCAGACCGACGCGCTCATCTTCACGGTGCCCGGGGACTACGAGTACATCTGCACCATGCACCCCTACATGAGGGGGATCATCCGCGTGCGCTGAGGGCGGATGTGAGGCGTCGTCCGTACCCCTCTCAAGCGGGAATGGGGCACGGGACTGGGGGGGGCGGTGGGTGGTGTTGCGCCGCCGCCCCTCCCTGCGCATGGTGCAGGAACCATGGCGCACTTCCGGGTCTTCCTCCTCATCCTCCCCACGCTTGCGCTCCTCGTCTCGGGCTGTGAGAGCACGTCGCCCCTGGAACCCGAAAACGGAGATGTGGTCGGGGGCGTGGACTTGGCGGTCCTCTTCGCCCCGCCCACCTCGGCGGAGAGGACGGCGATCCAGGCGGACTGGGCCCAGAGGGTTCCGGAAGCGGTGGGGATCGAAGAGGAGCACGCGGAGGGAGCGACAATCGGTGGTGTCCCCGCGCACGTGCGGATCGTCTCGCACCTGGTCGACGGACACCGGCACTTCGGGGCGATCATCGAGCCGGCTTCTGAGCCGGCGGGTGAGCTGCCGGTCCTGATCTTCACACACGGGGGAGATCAGGGCGTCTCCGTCGACGAGGTTCTCTTCGTCGCCGGCGCGCTTGGGATGACCGCCGACGAGTTCGTCTTCGCGGTTCCCTCTTTTCGTTCGGAACCTCTTCACCTCGGAGAGTCGACCTGGCAATCGGCAGGTCCGTCGAGTCCGTGGGATCGGGATGCGGACGACGCCCTCTCCTTTCTCGAGGTGGCCCTTCTGACCACGCCCTTCGCGGATCCCGGACGAATCGGCGTCCTGGGGCTGAGTCGCGGAGGAACCACCGGACTGCTCATGGGCATCCGGGATCCACGAATCTCGTCGGTGGTCTCCTATTTCGCGCCGACGGACTTCTTTGGCCCCTTCGTCGAAGAGGTCGTACGCGAAACCCTGCTCGAGCGCCCTCCGGAGCTGCCGGGCATCGACTTCCTCGTCAACCGGATCGTTGAGCGCCTGCAAGACGGTACCCTGTCCGTGGAGGACGCCCGCCTCGAGCTCCTGCGGCGCTCGCCGGCCTGGTTCGCCGATCGACTCCCCTCCGTTCAGCTCCACCATGGCACGGCCGACACCGTCGTGCCTGTAGACGAGGCGCACCGCCTCGTCGGGGCGATGGAGGATCTCGGGAGAGGCCCCCCCGAGTTCGAGGCGCACCTGTACTCCGGCGCAGGACACAATCCGCTCCACATGCCTCAGAGCCTCCCGAGGGTGCGTGCCTTCATGGAGACGTTCGTGAAGGGCGGTGTCCCAACTGCGGTGGCGATGGAGAGTCCCGGCTACCCATGAGCCCCTACGCCGACCGGGCGTCCGGACGTATCTTTCTGAGCGCTCCGGCGGGCATCCCCGGAGCGTGCAGTGGCCACGGGGCGTGGCGCAGCTCGGTAGCGCGCCTGCTTTGGGAGC
>SLCK01000102.1 GCA_007125845.1 Gemmatimonadota bacterium | reverse complement strand
TCATCTGCCTTCCGCAGCAGATCTCAACGTGGGGCATTTCGGGGGGACAGGGACAGGGCTTCTCGTAGACGAGCTGTGCGCCGCACTGCTCGCACGCGTAGCGTTCTCCGGCTTCTCTCGGCATGGTTGACTCCTCCGTTCACGGGTGATCGATTCGCCTCGTGCCACGATGGTATGGCCCTTGGCCTCCACGCAACTAAAGAGTGCTGGCGCTCAGGGTGGAACTGTGCCGTCGGGATCGGACGACTCCGGGCGGGCGCCTCGGTTGGGATTGGGGCCACCACCGGGGTCGGCGGAGGAGGGCGGCCAGCCCCTTCTCCAGTGAGAACCATCGCGGCGCGCTCGTCAGAGCGAGTCGATCAACTCCTCCATCCGGCGGCGCGTCGATTCGTCGGGAAGCCGGCCCCGGCAGGCCCCCATGTTCTCGCGCATGTGGTCCGGGTTCGAGGTGGCGGGGATGGCGCAGGTGACCGCCGGGTGCGAGATGATGTACTTCAGGAAGAACTGGCTCCAGGCTGTGCAGTCAAAGTCGGCTGCCCACTCGGGAAGGGGCCGGCCCTGCACCCGGGGAAAGAGGTTTCCTCCGGCGAACGGCCGAGCCACGACCACGCCGATCCCGCGATCCCGGGCCTTGGGAAGGATCCGCTCGGCGGACTGGCGCTCCGCCAGGCTGTAGTTGGTCTGGACGAAGTCGAGTCGTTCGTCGTCCAGGAGGGCCTCGACCTGGGGATACCGCTGTGCCGAGGTGTTCGTGATCCCGATATAGCGGAAGCGCCCCTCGGCCTTCCACGCCTCGAGCGTGTCCAAGTGCCCCTCCACGTCGACCAGGTTGTGCACCTGCATGAGCTCGATGCTGTCGGGGCGGCGGAGCTCGGACATCGACTGCTCCATCTGCGCGATTCCCTCATCGCGTCCCTCGGTCCACACCTTCGTCGCGATCCAGAGCTCGTCGAGCAGCCCCAAGTCGGCCACCAGGTCCCCGGTGACCTCCTCGGCATTCCCGTACATCGGCGAAGAGTCCACGATGCGCCCCCCGGAGTCGTAAAAGGCGCGAAGCACCTCGCGCAGGGGAGCGAGCTCCTCCTCACGCGGCTCGACCATGAAGGTTTGCCAGGTACCCATTCCGACGGCGGGGATTTCCTCGCCCGACGCTGGAATGGTCTTGAGGATCAGGTCAAGGGAGGCCTGCTCGAAGCCGAACGAGGCGACGGTCGATCCCGCTGGAGCGTGTGCGAGAACGCGGTGCGCGAAGATTCCGGGGAGCAACGCACCGGCCGTCAATGCACCCATCCCGAGCCGGAGCGCGTCCCGTCGGCTCAGGTTTTGGGCGGGAGTAGGGAATCGATCCGACCCGTGCGGGTCCCAAGGGGGTGGGTGGCACGCAGACGATTGGCGGTCGGGGCGATTCGGCGAGGTGTCTTTGTCAGTCATCGATCTCCGCAGGGAAACGTCGTGGCAGTCAGAAGCCGCTTTACTCAGCTTGTGGGTTGAGCGTTCGCGGTGCAACACGGCTCTGAGGTCGACTTTCCGCCTGCCCATGGGTGTCGACCATGTCGAGCAGCCGGTGCGGGTCCACAAGCGCGTACGCGGATTCGGACACTCGCTCCCATCCCTGAGGAAAGACTAGCACCGATGCGGTGAACTCACCGAGGGGTTGCGCCGGCCGAAGGAAGTCCACGATGAGCCCAGCGAACCCGGCGGCTCGCTCCGTCCACCTCCTCGGGGCCCTCCGAGCTGGCTGCCCGCACCGCACCCCGGGACTTCAGGGGACGTGGAACTCCAGCACGTCGAGGGTCGGTTGCCCTCCGCCACAGCCATGCCGCCCGCCCATCACGTAAGCCGATCGCTCAACCACGGCCGCGGCTCCGGCGTGAAGACCGTCCGGAAGCGGAGTCAGGGGTATCCATCCGTCCACTTCGAGGTCATAGCCCTCGACCTCGTCGTAGGTCGGTGGTGACTCGCCCGGTCGGCATTCGCCCCCCGCGTACACGAGCAGATTCCCCAGCCGGAACGCCACCCCACCGCTGCGGGGGGTCGGCATCGGGTCGCCCTCCGACCACGAGTCGGTGGCGGGGTCATAGATGTCGTGCCGGCCGGTGTTGTCCGAGGATCCTCCAGTTCGCCCTCCGAAAACGTGAATCCGCCCCTCACCGGCGGCGATGCCCAGGTGGTCGCGAGCGAGGGGGAGGGGAGCGGCTGCGCTCCACCTCCCCGCGACGGGGTCATACACTTCGTGCGCCTCCACCAGCCCCTCGTCGTCCCGCCCTCCAATGGCGTGAATGCGACCATCTAGCACCACCACCCCGGGTGATCCGCGAGGGACGTTCAGCGGAGGCAGCGACTGCCATGCGTCTTCCGCGACGTCGTAGGCGAAGACCCGATCCATCGCACCCACATGCACGTTGTCGACGAACCCACCCACCACGTAGATCCTCCCATCGATGGTGGCCGCACCCGCGTGTGAAGCGATATCGGGCATGGGTGTGAGGTCGCGCCACGTTCCCGTACCAGGATCGAAGACCTGAAGCATCCCGGTCGCAGCGGAGCCTGGCGCCGATCCGGTGATCAGGTAGACCCTGCCGTGAGCGGGGGCGGCCGCGGTCTGACCACGTTCCACGGGCATCTGCCCCGCAACGGACCATGCGCCCTGGGCGAGGGCATTCCGGGGAAGGGCGAGCGCACTCAGCCCGACGAGACCGATCAGGCCCAGGACGATCGGACACCTGCGAACGAGGGCGGCCGGAAGGATGGGAGTGGAAGGGCGGACGATCGACATGGCGACCTCCTTGGGCAGGATGCGATCATTGAGAACCTCTCCCCAAGGTGACGCCTGGATCCTCGGCGAACCAGAGCGCATGCCCCCTTCGCGGTGGCCAAGTGACTCCAGTCTCTTTCTGCGTTCGCCGGCGTCAACGACCTTCTGTCCGGCCCCCTGCGGCGGCGTCTTCGAAAGCAGCCTCGATCTGTTTCGCCTTTGAATCCATGCCCATCTCGCGGAAGAGTCGGGCGGCGTCTGCCAGGAGAGCCTGCGCGCGTTCCAGGTCGCCCGGGGCGGCGCGGTCGGCGAGCATACTCGCCCGGAACCGGTGGACGCCGGCCTCCTCGATCCGGTGGCCCACCCGGCGGGCCGTCTCCAGTGCTCGGGCGAAGTGCTCCTCTGCCTCATCCCAGAGTCCGGCGGCTGCGGCCGCGATCCCCGCGCGCGTTCGCACGAACCGGCAGTCGAAGGCCAGCCATTCGCCAAGCTCGAGGGCTTCGCGCACCATTGGAAGAAGGGATGCCACTTCGTCCTTCCGGCCCAGCAGGGAGAGGACTTCCACGAAGCCGAGCAGTGTGTTCCACGCGCCGAGGCTGTTCGCCCGCCCGGAAACGGCCAGGGCGGCCCCGGAGCGCTCGAACAGCTCCAGCGCCTCGCCGCCGTGGCCCACTTCAGCTACGTGGAGGGCCAGATGCATCGCGGCCTGGCCCCCGAACGCCCCCGGCGGTTCCAGCTCGAGTGCAGTGCGGAACTCGCGCTCGGCGTCCTTCCAGCGGCCGTCCCAGTGCGCGGCGAAGCCGAGGTAGAGGTGGCCAGTGTAGAGCCAGGGAAGGTCTGCCTGTTCACAGACCTCGATCTCCTCCCGGGCGAGATCCCGGATGACCGCGAGATCACCCCGCATCACCCCGTCGCGCCGAACCCGATCCGCGAGGACGAGGTAGCGGGCGCCCAGGTGACCCAGTCGGTGTGCCAGCTGGGCCACATGGTCCGAGAGCGCGGACGCCTCCTCGTGCTGCAGGATCGTTCCCGCCTGGAACTCCACGAAGCCGAGGACGCTGCAGAGGTCCCACAGGGCGCCTTCCGACTCGAAGACGGCGGCGGCCTCGCGCCCTGCCTCGATCCCCCGCTCGAACTCGACGAAGCTCATGTGGTTGGCCGTTGCCATGTGAAGCACGTCGGCCAGAGCGCGGCGGTCTCCCGAGTCGGCCGCAAGCTCACGGGCTTGTTCGAAGTGTCGGGCCGCGTCGCCATGATCACCCGCGAGCCCCGTCACCCAGCCCGTGACGCTGAGCAGCCTCGCCCGGTCCGGGCTCGCGAGCTTTCCGAGGGCGTTGAGGCCTCGTCCGGCCAGCACGATCGCTTCCTCAAAGCGCGCCGCCCACGTCAGGTGGTAGACCATGGCCCAGCACAGTCGCCCAATCGCCTCGATGCGCCCGAGCTTCTGGTTGAGCTCCAGCGCCTGGTCCATGCTCCTCAGGGCGTCCTCCCACCGTCCGGCACCCCGCTGGGCCCCGGCGAGCTTCTCGAGGAGCTCGGCTCGGCCGCCTTCCTCGCTCGCGCCCGCCAGCGATACGGCTCGCTCGTAGTGCGAGGTCGCTTCTGTAAACGCCGATGTGCGGATCGCCTCGTCGCCGGCCACGGTCAAATGGCGGATCAGGGCCGCCCGGTCCACCCCGGGGCCCGCCCTGGAGAGGTGGTAGGCGAGATCTGCGGCATGGTCCTCCGCATGGTCGGGATGGAGCCTCTCGATCGCCGCTGCCGTCCGGGCGTGGAGCTGTTGGCGCCGGAGAGAAGAGGTGTCGGCGAGGAGCGTCTGCCTGATCAACTCGTGGACGAAACCAAGCCGGGCGGGATCCGAGCGCCCGGGAGCCACGAGCCGCGCCCGTTCCGCCTCGTCGAACGCCTGGGCGAGCTCCACGTCGTCCAGCTCCACCACGATGCCCACCACCGCCGGCTCGAACACCCGCCCTGAGATCGCGGCGGCCGCCAGGACGCCTCGCGTGCGGGGCGACACGCGCTCGAGCCGCGCGCCCACAACCATGCGAATGCTCTCGGGAACATCCAGCTCGTCGATCCGCAGGTCGGCACGGAACCGGCCGTCGGAGTCCAGGAGAATCCCCGACTCCGAGAGATGGCGGAAGACTTCCTCCACGAAGAACGGGTTCCCGTCGGTCTCCGCATATATGGTGCGAACCAGCGCCGGAGGAGGCCTCTGCGCGGCGAGTCCCTCGAGCATCGCGGCGACCCCTTCCTCCGGAAGCCGTCTGAGCGAGACGCGGTTCAGCAGACGCCGTCGGATCAGCTCCGTCATCGCTCGGGCGAGCGGGTGACCCGTCCCGATCTCGGTGTCCCGGTAGGTCCCCAAGACGAGGACCGGCATCCCGACGAGAAGGGGTGTGAGGTAGACCAGGAACTGCATGCTCGACTCGTCCGCCCAGTGGAGATCCTCCAGCACGAGCATAAAGGGCCGGTCTTGAGAGGCACGACGCAGGAACGCCTCGATGCTCGACCAGAGGTAACGCCGAGCCTGTTCCGGGGGCAGATCGAGTGGCGGAGGCAGGTCGGGGAGGAGGCGCCGGAGCCCCGGCACGATGCGTGCGATTTCGCCGCCGTAGTCGCCGAGTGCTTCACGGAGGACCACCGGGCTCCTCGGCCCGATGAGAGCCTGCTCGAGAATCTCGATGATGGGGAGGTAGGGGGCCCCGCTCTCCATCTGCACGCAATGCCCCACCCACGAGCGCATTCCGAGCGACTCGGCCTCGTCCGCCACCTCCTCGGCCAGCCGCGTCTTCCCGACGCCCGCCTCGCCTGCGATCACCACGAAACATCCGCGTCCCCCGAGAGTCGAGCGGACCGCCTTGCGCAGGTCCGCTCGCTCCGAGTCACGGCTCACGAAGGGTGGCATGCCGGCGGGCTGGACGGCTTCGACCACGTCCACACCCTCGGCCTCCCGCCACTCCAGAGCGAAGAGGCGCCAGCGATCCGGTAGCCCTTTGAGCCAGAAAAGTCCGCGGTCGACGAACGTAAGTTCAGGAAGATCCCGGACGGCCTCCCTGACCGCCTCGGAGGCGAGGATCTCTCCACCCGCCGCCTCCGCCATGACCCGGGCCGCCGCGTGGACATCGCGACCGAAGAGCTGCCCGTGGCGCTCCGTCACCGTGCCGCGGTGTACACCAATGCGCACCCGGACCGGGCCTTCCGGGTGCGCGCGGTTGTGCGCCTCCAAGTCCCTCTGGATCGTCGTCGCGGCGAGAAGTGCGTCGCGGGGGGAGGAGAAGGTGACCAGGAAGCCGTCCCCCAGGAACGAGCCCTCGCGGCCATCCGTCTGCCGGATCCGCTCTCGAACGATCTCTTCGTGAACGCGAAGAATCTCGCCCGCCTCTTGGTCCCCGATACGGTCGAGGAGCGCCGTGGAGCCCTCTACGTCCGTGAAGAGAATGGTGAGGGTGTCGGCATTCGCTGCGTTCACGGGTCCTCGGGAGGGGCCACGTGGGCCAGTGGGAGAGCCGGACTTCGGCCGCTGATACGAGTGCCCGAGCCTCGTCCGACGTATGCTGCGACGGATGCGATGAATCTAGCGTTCGGGCCGGACGGGGAGCAACGGCGTTCCGCATCGGCGTGGCGGTTCGCACGAGCCCGCCGCTGTCGGCCCCCGGGCCGGATCTCCCGGATACTCCGAGAGTCACGGTTGAGCGATCGGAGGCCTTGACCGGGGCAACCTTTGGGCTCAAGATTACAGCAAGTGCTGAAGTGATAGAATCCTGACGGAGCAAGCCTGTGGCGAACCCCAAGACCGAGCTCTTCGACCAGTTCGCCCGAGTCGGAAGGGCACTGGCAAGCCGCTCCCGGCTGCTCCTGATGGATCTCCTCTCACAGGGAGAGAAGTCGGTGGAAACCCTCGCCGAGCAGGCGGGGCTTAGCGTCCCCAATGCCAGCAACCACCTCCGTGAGCTCCGAACGGTATCTCTCGTCCGCACTCGGCGCGCGGGTCAACACATCTACTACCGGCTGGCAAGCCCTAACGTCCACGCGTTGCTCCGGTCCCTCCAGGGCGTCGCTCACGAGAGCCTGGCCGAAGTTCGCGAGCTGGTCAGCGAGTTCTACCAGGATCCGGACGGTCTCGAGGCGGTGGATGCCGAAACCCTCAATCGACGAGTTCAGGAAGGAGAGGTGATCGTCCTGGACGTCCGTCCGCCCGACGAGTACGCCGCAGGGCACATCCCGGGGGCCGCATCCCTTCCCATATCGGAGCTCGAACATCGACTCCGCGAGCTTCCGCGAGACCGGGAGATCGTGGCCTACTGCCGAGGTCCCTACTGCCTCTTCTCCCGCCAGGCGGTGGAGCGGCTCCGAAGCCACGGCCTCCGGGCCTATCGGATGGAGGAAGGCGTGGCGGAATGGGAGGAACGAGGATTTCCGGTGGCTGCCGGCGAGCCCTGAGCGGATCCGCGCCCGAAACATGGATCTCACGAGCGAAGCGCCGAGCGCCTGATGAGCGAGACGGGGGTCCGCCTCGGCCTGCGAGAGAACTGGAAGCAGTTCTGGCTACTCGTCCTCATCAACGCCTTCGTAGGCGCCATGGTAGGGTTGGAGCGGACAGTCCTGCCCCTCATCGCCGAGGAGGAATTCGGGATGGTCGCCCGGGGAGCCATCCTCTCCTTCATCGTGACCTTCGGGTTCGTGAAGGCGGGCACGAACTTTTTCGCCGGACGACTGGGGGACCTCTTCGGCCGAAAGAAGGTGCTTTTGGCCGGATGGCTCTTCGGCATCCCGGTGCCCTTCCTTCTCATCTGGGCGCCCTCCTGGTCGTGGATCGTCTTCGCCAACGTACTCCTTGGCGTCAACCAGGGTCTCGCTTGGTCCACCACGGTGATCATGAAGATCGATCTCGTGGGCCCGAAGGCTCGGGGCCTCGCCATGGGCCTGAACGAGTTCGCTGGGTACCTGGCCGTCGCCCTGGCCGCCCTGGGCACGGGCTACGTGGCCGAGGCCTTCGGCCTTCGCCCGGAGCCCTTCTACCTGGGGATCGCCTTCGTGGCCCTGGGCTTGGGGCTCACGGTGCTCTTCGTTCGCGAGACTGCCGGCCACGTGGCCCTGGAAGCTCGAGGCCACGCTCGGGGCTCGGAGGACCCGACCCTGGGGGGCACCCTGAGTGGGCGAGAGATCTTCAGCATGACGAGCTGGCACCATCCGGCTCTCTTCGGGGCCAGCCAGGCCGGCATGGTCACGAACTTCAAGGACGGCCTCGCATGGGGTCTCTTCCCGCTGTTCTTCGCAGCGGGCGGTCTCTCGGTGAGCCAGATCGGGTTGCTCACCTTCATCTATCCGGCGCTTTGGGGCATCCTACAGCTGTGGACCGGGGGTCTCTCCGACCGTCTGGGCCGGAGACCCCTCATCGTCGGAGGAATGCTCCTTCAGGCGTTGGCCCTCTTCGTCGTGGCTGCCGGCGGAGGGTTCTGGGTCTGGTTCGTGGGCAGTGCCTTTCTGGGGGCCGGAACCGCGCTGGTGTATCCCACGCTGCTCGCCTCCGTGGCCGACGTAGCCCACCCCGCTTGGCGGGGGTCGGCGGTGGGAGTGTACCGGCTCTGGCGGGACTCCGGCTACGCATTTGGCGCCATCGTGGCCGGCATCCTCGCAGACGTGCTCGGGATCGCTCCGGCGATTCTGGCTGGGGGGATCCTGGCCTTGTTCTCCAGTGCCCTCGTCTGGGTGCGGATGCCCGAGACGCTTCCCGCACAGGCCCGTTCGGACCTCGGCTCCGGCCCTCCAGGGACCCGCCCTCCCGTCGAAGAACCGGGCGCCCCTTCAACCAAAAGGCCCCAACCATGAAGACCCTCTTTATCGTCAATCACCCCCCGTATGGCACCGAGCACGCCTTCGGCTGGCGAATACCGTGATCGGGCGGGAGGATCAGGAGGTGAGGCTTTTTCTCCAGGGGGATGCGGCCCTCTGCGCCAAAAGCGGCCAGGACGTTCCCAAGGGGTATTACAACCTCGAGCGAAGCACCCTCGAGGAGCTGACCGACTGGACCGTGTGGGCCGACAAGGTGCTCGTATTCTGATCGAAGGATCGGAGGAGGCACGGTCCTGCGCAGGCTGGTTCGAAAGCTCGCTGGGTCGGCAGGAATGGGAGGACGAGCGGCGCGGAAAGCGGGGCTCACGCCGGATGGATGGGGGACCGCGGTCTTCTACTCGCCGGGAACCCATCGTTGGTGGGTATCTCGAGGATTCGTCTGAAAGAGGGCCCGGCAGGCACCCAGAGTTGTCATGTTTCGCTTCTCGTAGTACGCCGGGATTGCCTCCCTCTCCCTCGTGCCCCATAGTGCCCCGATTCGGAAGGTTTTCGGCCCTCGCCGCCCGGTTCGGGCCGGCCCATGACCTTCTTCCGCGCAACCACTTCCAGACTTCGAGGTCTCTCATGCGAGTCCGTACTGCAGTTGCCCTCCTCCC
>SLCK01000055.1 GCA_007125845.1 Gemmatimonadota bacterium | reverse complement strand
GGGCTTTTCCAGGGGTTCTCGGCCGAACGCTTTCGGGAGCGGAGGGATCGCGTCCTCGAGGCCCTGGGCGACGGGGCGATGGTTTTGCCCGCGGCGTCTCTCCTGCGCCGGGCCGGCGACTCCGAGCTCCGCTACCGCCCCGACTCGGAGCTCTTCTACCTCACCGGGTTCACCGAGCCGGGCGCACTCCTCCTTCTCCGCGGATTCGTAGACGAGGCCCGCTCCATCCTCTTCGTGCGCCCGAGGGACGACAAGGCTGAGCGCTGGACCGGTGCCCGCATGGGACCCGATCCGGTCTCCGAGCGGATGGGTGTCGACGAGGGACGCTCGATCGAGGGATTGTGGGAGGCGCTCCCCGGTCTCCTCTCCGGGGCGGACCGCGTCTTCCACCGGTTGGGCGCGCACCCGCGCATCGACGCGTTGATCGTGACGGCGCTTCGAACGGCGCGGGCACGGGGGGCGCGCCGCGGCATCGGCCCGCGCGCCGTCGAGGATCCTGGGGAGATCCTCGACGAGCTCCGTCTGCGGAAGGATTCCGAGGAGATCGAGGCGCTCCGGGAGGCGGCGAGCATCACGGTGGAGGGCTTCCGAAGCGCGCTCCCGCTCGTGACGCCCGGCCTCGGCGAATGGGAGCTCGAGGCCGCGTTGGAGGCCGCCTTCCGGCGGGCGAGGGCCGCAGCGCCCTCCTTCGCCACGATCGTGGGCTCGGGCACGAACGCCTGCGTTCTCCACTATACGGAGAACGCCAGCAGAATGCGGGGGGGGGAGCTCGTCCTCGTCGACGCCGGAGCGGAACGCAGGATGTACGCCGGGGACGTCACGCGTACGGTTCCCGTCTCCGGCGCCTTTTCTGCGTCTCAGGCCGATGTCTACCGGGCCGTGGAGGAGGCCAGGCGGACGGCCGTGGAGGCGGCGGCGCCCGGCGTCCCCGTGGAGGAGGTGCACCAGAGCGCGGTGCGGACCCTGATCCAGGGGCTCATCGACCTCGGAGTGCTCGCGGGGGATCCCGAGGAGCTTCTCGAGACCGAAGCCCACACGCCCTACTTCCCCCACCGCACCTGCCACTGGCTGGGCCTGAACACGCACGATCCGGGAGACTACGTGCGCCAGGGGGAGCCGAGGAGGCTCGAGCCGGGGATGGTTCTCACCGTGGAGCCGGGTCTCTACTTCCCGCCCCCGGAGCGAGGTGCGGGTCCGACGGGTGCCTTCTCGGGGATCGGGATCCGGATCGAGGACGACGTGCTGATCACCGAGGAGGGGCGGGAGGTCCTCACGGCCGGGCTTCCCACCGGGGTCGAGGAGATCGAGCGACTGGTGGCCGGAGAGGGGAGCGGGGATGGGGATTGAGACGGAGAGCACCGGGCCGGAGAGCACCGAGTCGATGGGCATCCCGCCGGCGCGCGTGGGTGCGGGCTTCTACCGTGCGCACGGGCTTGGCAACGACTACCTCGTCTTCGAGGGAGCTGATGGGGCCGAGGGGGTCGCGGTCGCCGAGAGCGTCGGGTGGCCCCTCACCCCGGAGGCGGTGCGACGAGTCTGCGACCGCCAGCGGGGGGTGGGTGGGGACGGGATCGTCGTGCTTCTGGGCCGCGAGCCCGCGGACGGCGTCTTCCCCCTCCGCATGTTCAACCCCGACGGCTCGGAGTTCGAGCGGAGCGGAAACGGTCTGCGCATCCTCGCTTCGCACCTCTTCCGAGAGGGGTTGGTGGCCGGCGAGCCCTTCCGCGTCCGGAGTGGAGGAAGCGTCATTCCGATGACCGTGCACGGGGCCGCCGATCCGGGCCGCTTCGATGTCTCGGTGGAGATGGGGCAGGCCTCGGTGGGGGAAGACGCCGTGGCCCTCCGCTCAGAGCACCTCGACGGTCGCGGAAGGGCTCCGCACCCCCATCGGGGGCCGGTGGAGTTCGTCCCGGTCTCGGTCGGGAATCCGCACGCCGTCGTCTTCCTCCCGGATCCCGACGACGAAGTGCTCGCCGAGCTGGGGCCCTTCCTCGCCGGCCACCCCGCCTTCGCTCAGGGGACGAACGTCCAGCTCGTCGAGGTCGTCGGGCCGGACCGGCTCCGCATCCGGATCTGGGAGCGTGGTGTGGGGCGGACCTCCGCTTCGGGGACGAGCTCGTGTGCCGCGGCGGTGGCCGCGGTCTCCACGGGGCGCATCGTCCCCGGCCCGATTCAGGTGGAGATGGAGGGAGGCGTCCTCGAAGTCTCCGTCGATCGGAAGCTCGGGGTCGTTCTCCGGGGACCCGTGGAGGAGGTGGCCGAGGGCCGGCTCACGGACGGATTCCTGCGGATGCTGGAGGCAGGACCCGTACCCGACCGATTCGATTGAGGCGAGGGACTTCGGGCCCTCAGGTGCGGACGCGCTTCAGGAGGACGAGCCCCGCCCCGAGGAAGAGGAGGTTCGGCACCCAGGCCGCCAGGCGTGGGTCGAGCGTACCTGCATAGCCCAACGCGCCAGAGAAACGGAAGAGCATGAGGTAGAGGATCGTCGTGACGAGCGAGATCCCGATCCCGAACGCCGTGCCGCCTCGCCGTGAGGAGGTGGCCAGGGGGGCGCCGAAGAGGACGATGATGAGGGTCGCCACCGGGATTGCGAGGCGCTGCTCCTTCTTCGTGTACGTCCGTCCCACGTCTCCTCCGGAGCGCTCCAACCGCTCCCCGAACCGCTGGAGCTGCGCGTACGTCATCTCGTCCTCGTCGCGCGGGCGGTCCATCAGGTCCTCGGGGCGCTCGACCAGGCTGCGCAAGAAGACGTGGTCGAAGCGCACCATGGACTCTCGTCCGTCCGGGTAGAGCTCCCGGATCGAACCGTTCATCAACACCCATCCCCGGCCCTCCTGGAACTCGGCCTCATCGGCCCGCACGTGCCGCGTCGGTTCCTCCCCATTCATGGGGATGTCCTGCAGCACGACTCCCACCATCCGGCTATCGGCCAGGGTCAGACGACGGGCGCTCAGGGACTCTCCCGAGTCCGTGATGTAGACGAAGTTGTTCCGCCACGCCTGTTGCCGCTCCCGGTCGCCACGCATCTCGGCCGCCACCTGGTTCGCTCGCGGGGCCACCTCGGCGAGGGCGAGGCCGACCCCGGTCAGGAGAAATCCCATCACGATCAGGGGAGCGACCAGGCGGTGGAAGGAGATGCCCCCCGCCTTGGCCGCCATCACTTCCCGGTGCACCGTCATCGGATGGATCGTGAAGACGGTGGCGAGCAGCGCAGCGATGGGGAAGGCCCAGAAGACGAACTGCGGGTACTGGTAGGCGTACGAGATCAGGACCTGGCCGAAGGGGACGCCCCGGTCCAGGTAGCGGTCCAGGTTCTCCGTAATGTCCCCCAGAATGAAGAGGAGGGGCGCGCCCAGCACGAAGATCGTGAAAAGCTTGAGGAAGGTCGCGATCAGGAACCGGTCCATGATCCGGATTCGAAGCCTCATGACGGCTCCTCCTCGAGCTGGAGCCGCGGGGCCGCGCGCCACCCGCCGACGACCCGGTCGACCCGCGAGCGAACCCGGCTCCACAGCCCTCCTCCCCGATTCGTCGAGATCTGTCTGCCTGCGGTGGCCAGGAGGTAGAAGGTCGGAATGAGAATGATGACGTTCGGTGCCCACATTCCGACGATGGGACTGATCTGCCCGCGGTCGGCAAAGCGCTCGCCCGCGATGAGACCGACCCAGTAGAAGAAGAAGATCCCCACGGAGACGGCGATCACCATCCCCACACCCCCCTGCGGGAAGCGGATCGCCAGGGGAGGCCCGAGCAGGATGAAGATGAGACAGGCGAAGGCGATCGCGTACTTCTTGTGGACCTCCACCCGGTAGCGATAGGAGCTCAGGCGGTAGATGTTCCAGCGGGTGGCGTTGATCCGGTGGAGGTTCGCGACATGGCCCACGACGTCGTCGGTGATGACGCTCTCCCCGCCGGGTTCGATCAGGGCGGCGTCGGCCGCCGCCGCCTCCATCTCCCAGTCGAACACGGCGGGATCGATCGCATCCGGATCCCCGATCGCGCCCGGGTCGTCGAGCGGGCCGGGGTCGCCGTCCACCGTCAGCGTCTGCTCGACGAGGTTTTCCGAGGCCCGGCGGCTCTCGTCGGCGATGCGGCCGAGCTGCAGGAGGTTCTCGCGCACCCGAAGCTCGAGCATCTCGATCGTCATCTCCCGGTCGCTGCGGGCTCCTCCCTGGCGGCGCTCGAGCTCCTGGCCCACTCCCCGCAGGGGGAGGATCTGCGTCTGGTACTTCAGGCGCTGAAAGTCACCCGGGCGGTCGTCGGACTGCTCGTAGACGAACCCGTCGTCGAGGGTCAGGTAGAGGTCGCTGCGATCGGGGGTGAAGGCCATCTGCCCCTCCTCGGCCACGATCGTGCGCACCTCGCCCACCCGGCTCAAATCGAAGATCGTGACGTTCCGGAGGTGGTTCGTGGCAGGGTCGATCGAGCGGGCGCGGAGGAAGTACCGGGTATCGTCGCCGGTGTGGATCTCGTTGATCACCTCTTCGCGGAGCTCGAAGGTGGGATTGGTGCTTCCCACGTCGGCGAGGAGGGTGCTGAGTCGGTGGTTCGACTCGGGAAGGACCTGGTCGTTGAAGAGGAACATGAGAAGGGAGAGGAGGACCCCCACGCTCAGCAGCGGGACCATCAGGCGGAGGGGATGGATGCCTCCGGCCGCGATCGCCGCGATCTCGTTCTCCCCGGTCATCTCCGAGAAGGCGTAGAGGACCGCCACCAGGATCGCCATCGGGAAGGTGAGGGCGACGATGTGGGGGAAGGAGTAGATCATGAACTCCAGGATGATCGACCACTCCAGCCCGCGTCCGGCGAAGTCCTCGAGCCGCTGCGCAATCGCATTCAGGAAGAGGAGTCCCGTCACCGCCGTGAAGGCGAAGAGGAAGGGGCCCAGGTGGGCCCGGAGCACGTAGTTGCTGAGGATCTTCATTCCGTCCGGGAATCTAACCGGAAGCCGTGCGGACGGGAGTGATCCGACCGGACGGCACCGGGATCGGGTCCGGGGAGTCCGCGGGGGCCGGCTGCAGGGGCCGCGTCCGTTCGAGGCGGATTCGTACCCGCATCTTGGGTGTGCGGTCCCGGGTCTCCTACGGCCATCCCCGGGCCCCAGCCCCGACTCCACCCTTTCAGGCATGTCGGATGAAGAACGGCGCACCGTTCAGGTCACCGTCGCGGTTCTCCTGGTGGCGAGCCTCCTCCGCTTCGGGTGGGAGGCGCGACCCATGCCGCCCATCTTTCCCCCCGAGCCGGTGCCCGAGGAGCTGGTGGAGGAGACGCGGCGGGAGCTGGAGCGGCGGGAGCGGATGCAGACTCCTCTGGCTCCCGGAGAGCGGGTCGACCCGAACCGCGATGCGGACGTGGAGCTGGCTCGCCTCCCAGGGATCGGGCCCGCGCTGGCCGGAAGGATCGTGGAGAGCCGGGAGAGGGAGGGCCCATTCGCCAACACCTCCGACCTCCTGCGTGTTTCCGGGATCGGTCCCTCGACGTTGGATCGGGTCGAGGCCTTGCTCGACCTCGATGCTCCACCTCCCGGACCCGCCGGAGGGGGTCCGGACGCCTACTCCGCGGGGCGGCCATTCTCGATCCCTTCGGCCCCCTCGATCCCCTCGGTTGGAGCCCGCATCGAGCTCAACCGTGCGGGGCCCGAGACGCTCGAGACGCTTCCGGGCGTGGGCCCGGCCATCGCCGGGCGGATCGTAGAGCATCGGGAGCGGGAAGGGGCATTCCGGGCCGTCGAAGAACTCCTCGAGGTACCGGGGATCGGGCCCGCCACCCTGGAGCGGCTGCGGCCCCTGGTGCGCGTCTCTCCTTAGAGGCCAAGAGCCGGCTCGCTTGACCGTCCGCCGGAGGGAAACATACTTTTCCGCGAGCGGACGGGGCCCGCCCCGGCCGTCACGCCTTCTGGGCAACCTCGCCTTCTCGTCACCCAGGGCCCCATCTCGACATGGCTACCAGAGTCGTACAGGACCGCCTCGGCGACCTCTTCGTCCGCGAAGGGCTGATTACCGAGAAACAGCTCCAGGAGGGGCTGGCGGATGCCCGTGCGCACGGGACCCGGTTGGGCTATGCGCTCGTGAGGCTGGGCTTCGTCGAGGAGGAGGCCCTCACCCGCATGTTGGCGCGCCAGTACCGGGTGCCCGCGGTGGACCTGGACAAGGTCTCCGTCGAGTCGAAGGTCATCAAGACCGTACCGGGCAACATTGCCTTCCGGCACCTCGTTCTTCCCCTGCGCAGGGTCGGCCGCACCCTGACCGTGGCCATGGCCAATCCCACGGACATGGGGGCCATCGACGACCTCAAGTTCATCACGCGCTACGACATCGAGCCGGTCATCGTCGGCGAGTACACGCTCCGCAGGCACCTGGAGAAGTACTACGACTCCGAGGATGAGAAACTGGCCCAGATGCTCACCGAGTTCATCGATGACGAGGACCTGGAGTACGTCGAGGACGAGGACGAGGAGGTCTCCGTCGCGGCGCTCCAGGAGCAGGTGGATGCCGCCCCGGTCGTGAAGTTCATCAATGGGCTCCTCACCGATGCGGTGGTGAAGGGCGTCTCCGACATCCACATCGAGCCCTACGAGAAGGAAGTTCGGGTCCGGTACCGGGTGGATGGAGCGCTCCAGGAAGTCATGAAGCCACCGATGAAGATGAAGGCGGCGCTCATCTCCCGGATCAAGATTCTGGCGGACCTGAACATCGCGGAGCGCAGGGTGCCCCAGGACGGCCGCATCAAGCTGAAGATGCGCAAGCGGGTGGTCGACTTCCGGGTGTCGACCCTTCCCGTGATCTTCGGCGAGAAGATCGTCTTGAGGATCCTGGACCAGGGCAACCTCACCTTCGACCTGGCCGACTTCGGCTTCGAGCCTCGCGCCCAGCAGAGCTTCATGCAGGCGATCGCGAAGCCCTACGGGATGGTGCTGGTGACCGGTCCCACCGGGTCCGGGAAGACGACCACCCTCTACTCGGCGCTCTCCAAGGTGAACACCGAGCAGGTCAACATCATGACGGCCGAGGATCCCGTGGAGTACAACCTCCACGGGATCAACCAGGTGCTCGTGCGACCGCAGATTGGGCTCACCTTCGCCGCCGCGCTGCGCGCCTTCCTCCGCCAGGACCCGAACATCATCATGCTGGGGGAGATCCGCGACCTGGAGACGGGCGGGATTGCCATCAAGGCGGCCCTCACCGGCCACCTCGTCCTCTCGACGCTGCACACGAACGACGCGCCGGCCACCGTCACGCGCCTGATCGACATGGGCCTCGAGCCCTTCAACGTGGCCTCGGCGCTCAACCTGGTCTCCGCCCAGAGGCTCGTACGTCGCATCTGCGCGACGTGCAAGGAGGAGGTCTCGTACACCGAGGAGTACCTGCAGTCGGCGGACATCCCCCGGGACCTCGTGGAGCGCGCGACCTTCTACCGCGGGAAGGGATGCGACGAGTGCAACGAGTCGGGCTACCGCGGGCGTCAGGGGCTCTACGAGGTGATGGACATGTCGTCGCGGATCCGGAAGCTGATCATGGAGGAGGTCTCCACCGACGAGCTCCGGGATGCGGCGATCGAGGAGGGGATGCTCACCCTGCGCCTCGATGGGCTGAAGAAGGTGGAGCGGGGCATCACCACGCTGGAAGAGGTGGTCCGGGAGACGGCCGCCATCACCTGAACCTGAGCGGCGAGCCGGGGTCGGAAGCGGCCGCGGGCTTCGCCGGCGGAGCGGAAGACGTGGACGAAGAGCAGAAGCCGTCGAACGGGAGCGATCTGAACGTCCGGATGCTCCTGCAGGAGATGATCGAGAAGGGAGCCTCCGATCTCCACCTCACCGTGGGTGAGCGGCCGAAGATCCGCATCGACGGAGCCCTGGTGGACTCCTCGGTGACGACGGTCCTGAAGCCGAAGGACACCCTCACCCTTGCCTACTCGATCCTGACCGAGCAGCAGAAGAAGCGATTCGAGACGGACGACGAGCTCGACTTCTCCTTCGGGGTGCAGAATCTCTCGCGCTTCCGGGGCAACTGCTTCAAGCAGCGGGGCTGCATCGCGATGGCCCTCCGCCAGATTCCCTACGAGATCCATGCCCTCGACGAGCTGGGTCTGCCCTCGGTCATCAAGAAGCTGGCGGAGCGGCCGAGGGGGCTCGTCCTCGTCACGGGGCCGACGGGCTCGGGGAAGTCGACCACCCTGGCCGCGATGCTCGACAAGGTGAACCGAGAGCGGCAGGCGCACATCATTACGATCGAAGACCCGATCGAGTTCATCCACCGCCACAAGACCTCCACCGTGAATCAGCGGGAGGTCGGAGCCGACACGAAGAGCTTCGCCCAGGCCCTCAAGTACGCGCTTCGCCAGGACCCCGACGTGATCCTCATCGGGGAGATGCGCGACCTGGAGACGATCCACGCAGCGCTCACCATCGCGGAGACCGGCCACCTCGTCTTCGCCACCCTGCACACGAACTCCGCGGCGGAGGCGATCAATCGTATCATCGACGCCTTTCCCGCCCACCAGCAGTCGCAGATCCGCGCGCAGCTCGCCTTCGTCCTGGAAGGAGTCGTGACCCAGACGCTGATTCCCAAAGTGCAGGGGAAGGGGCGCGTGTGCGCCGCCGAGATCATGGTCTGCACCCCGGCGATCCGGGCCCTCATCCGTGACCAGAAGATCCACCAGATCTACTCGTTGATGCAGGCGGGAAAGAAGCACGGAATGCAGACGATGAACGACGCCCTCCAGCAGCTCTACCAGCAGAAGGTGGTCTCCCTCGACGAGGCGGTGAAGCGGAGCTCCGATCCGGTCGAATTCCTGCGGGCGGTGGGCGAACCGGTACCCGGAGGCTGACGCTCGATGCCCACCTTCACTTACAGCGCCAGGCCCGTCCAGGGCGGAGAGATTCGCACCGGTGAGATCGACCTCGCCTCCAAGGACGAGGTGATCGCCCACCTCCATCGGCAGAAGCTGATTCCCGTCGCGGTGCGCGAGAAGGAGCGGGAGTTCAGCCTCCAGTTCGGCACCGGGGTGAAGACGCGCGACATCGTCATCTTCACCCGCCAGTTCGCCACGATGATCAACTCCGGGCTCCCGCTTGTGCAGAGCCTCGACATTCTCGCGGTTCAGACCGAGAACGAGCGGCTCCGGAAGGTGGTCCGCGAGGTCGTCTACGACGTGGAGTCGGGCAACACCCTGGCCGACGCGCTCGGCAAACACCCCAAGATCTTCACCCCGCTCTACGTGAACATGGTGGCGGCGGGGGAGGCG
>SLCK01000111.1 GCA_007125845.1 Gemmatimonadota bacterium | reverse complement strand
GCTCAGGGTCTTCAGCGATCCTCGATCCAACCGAGTTGGACGAGCTCAACAAGAGCTTCGCGGACAGGGACCCGAGGAATGTGCTGGCCTGGATAGCCGATTCCGTTCGCGAGGACCGCGCGATTCTCTCTTCCACCTTCGGCGTGGGCGGAACGATTCTGATCCACCTCCTATCGGAAGTAGGAATCCGCCTTCCGATCGTCTTCATCGACACGCTCTATCATTTTCCCGAGACGCTCGAGCACGCCGAGCGAATGCGGGAGCGCTACGATCTGGATCTCCGCGTACACCGCCCCGCGCCATCGCGTGAGGCCTTCGAGACGGTCCACGGCCCACGACTATGGGAGCGTGATCCGGAGCTCTATCACCGGCTCACGAAGCAGGACCCGATGCGCAAGGCATTGCAGGCAAAGGAGGCCTGGATCACGGGGCGCCGGAGAGATCAGTCCCCGAGCCGGGCGAATCTTCAGGTCCTCGAGCGGGGTACGTGGCTGAAGGTCAATCCCCTTGCCGGGTGGACTCGGGAGCGGGCGTGGGACTTCGTGAGGCGTCACGAGCTCCCCTATCACCCCCTCCACGACCGTGGTTATCCTAGCGTAGGGGACGCACCGTTGACGACCCCGGTGAACCCCGGGGAACACGAGCGGGCAGGGAGGTGGCGGGGGAGCGAGCGACTGGAGTGTGGGCTCCACAACATCTAGCAGCGAGAGGCGGTTCGTGAGTGCATACGAGAGTGGGACAGAGGCGCCGACGAGGCCCTCGAGCGCGAATGGGGAGACTCCGGGTTGGGCGATCGGTTCAGGGCGCCCCCTTCCGGGTCTGAGTCACGAGGAGATCGAGAGGTACTCCCGCCACCTGATCATGCCCGAGGTCGGGATGGAGGGGCAGAAGCGACTGAAGGCAGCTTCGGTCCTCATGGTCGGCGCCGGGGGCCTGGGTTCGCCCCTTGGCCTCTATCTGGCAGCGGCCGGCGTGGGGCGGATCGGTATCGTGGATTTCGATGTGGTGGATCACACGAACCTCCAGCGCCAGGTTCTCCACGGAACGAAGGACGTCGGGCGCTCGAAGCTGGATTCGGCGAGCGAGCGGCTCAAGGACGTGAATCCGCACGTCCAGATCGACCGGCACAACGTTCGCCTCACGAGCGAGAACGCGCTCGAGGTGTTCGAACCCTACGATGTCGTAGTGGACGGCACCGACAACTTCCCTACCCGCTATCTCGTCAACGACGCGTGTGTGCTTCTGGGGAAGCCGAACGTCTACGGCTCGATCTTCCGCTTCGAGGGACAGGTGTCCGTGTTCGATGGGCGCCACGGCCCCTGTTATCGCTGCCTCTTCCGGGAGCCCCCCCCTCCCGGGATGGTGCCGAGCTGTGCCGAGGGAGGAGTTCTGGGCGTGCTGCCGGGGATCATCGGGACGCTGCAGGCGCTCGAGACGATCAAGCTCATCCTCGGGAAAGGCGACCCCCTCATCGGGCGACTCGTCCTCTTCGACGCCCTGGCCCTGGAGTGGCGCACCCTGAAGCTGCGCAAGAACCCCGATTGTCCGGCGTGCGGTGAGGAGCCGACCGTGACCGAGCTCATCGACTATCTCGAGTTCTGCGGCGTTCCGAACTATGAGGAGGCTCCCGAGGCCGCAGACGAGAGCGTGCCGACGATCTCGGCGACCGAGCTGAAGGGGCGCCTGGACCGGGGCGACCGGCTCCGGATGCTGGACGTTCGGGAGCCGCACGAGTGGGAAATCGTCAACCTCGGGCCCCTGGGCGCGGAGCTCATTCCCCTGGACTCGTTGCCGGAGCGGCTCTCCGAGCTGGACTCGGCGGAGGAGATCGTTCTCCACTGTCAGGGGGGAACCCGGAGCGCCAAAGCGCTCAAGCAGCTCCAACAGGCCGGGTTCAGGAAGGTATGGAACCTCAGGGGCGGGATCCTGAGCTGGCAGGAGGAAGTCGATCCGAGCCTTCCGCGCTACTGAGCCGGGGGCGCCAGGGCGGGCGGCGTGAGCAACAGCGAGGAGCGCGATCGGGAGCACCCCGAGCTCACGTCCGAGTTGCTGGACGAGATCCGGTCGGATCTCGAGCGGCAGCTGGCTCGGCTGGAGCGGAGCATGTCGGTGACCGAAGAGGCGAGCCGACCCGTCGAGCTCGACCAGCAGGCGGTCGGCCGGCTCTCGCGCATGGACTCCCTCCAGAACCAACACCTCACCCGCAACCTTCAGGAGCGCGAGCGCGTGCGGTACGGCGCTCTCGTAGCGGCACTGCGTCGGATCGAGGAGGGCCGCTACGGATTCTGCGGGGGCTGCGAGGCCCCCCTGGCGCCGGGTCGGCTTCTCGTCTATCCTGAGGCCGAACGCTGCGGCGGTTGCGGGCCCTGATCCCCCCGGTTTGCTGAGCACCAGTCCCTGAGACTGCGCCACCCCTCGAACGCGCCCTCAGACGAGTCGGTCCCCGGGCAACAGGACTGAAAAGAGAAAGCTCACCAAAGAGATCAGGATGCTCCCGAGGAGGGCGGACCAGAAGCTGGCCACCGACAGCGGCCCGACCAGGGCCGCGGTGAGCATGAGCATGAGGGCATTGATCACGAAGGTGAAGAGGCCCAGGGTGAGGATGAGGAAGGGCAGAGAGAGGAGCAGGGCGAGCGGCCGGATGAGGGCGTTCACGAGTCCAAAGACAGCCGCCACGAGCAGGACGGGCCAGAACTCCCCCACCAGCTCGATTCCGCTCACGAGTTGCGCCGCCACCCAGAGGGCCACGGCGTTCACGAAGAGTCGGATGATGAGATTCTGCATCGCGTCGTGACCGTCTTCCAGCGGGCGGTGAGGCTGCGTCGCGGACCCTCCCAGGAGGTCGCGGACCCGGACCGGCCAAGCTCCTCGGGGCCGCGCCGCCCAGCCCGACGCCGCTCCCCCGAGTTCGGCCGGCGGGAATCTACCCCTTACAGGCACTCCGTCGCCAGGATCCTCCCGGACTGCGTGAGCGCACGTTGACCGCCTCCTTTCACCGTGAGTTTCTCGGGTGGGACGAGCCGGCCCTTGCCGGCGCTATCCCTCACCTCCTCGAGGGAACGGGCTCGGAGGGAGCGATCGACCTCTCGAACCGGATCATCGTCGTTCCCGGCGGGCGAGCCGGCAGGAGATTGCGGGAGCTGCTCGTCGAGGCGGCCGAATCGCGGGGAAGGCCGCTCCGCCCCCCCCGCATCGTAACGCAAGGGGCGCTGCCAGAGCTCCTGTATCGACCGACTTCACCCCCGCCTCCTCCATTGCTGGCGCGACTCGCCTGGGTGGCGGAGCTCGTCGAGCTGCCCTCCTCTTCCCGCGATCTTCTCGTGGCGGAGCCCCCCGGGGCGGACGACCTTCCAGGATGGGTGCAGGTCGCCCGACTGATCGAGAGCCTGCACCGCGAGATCGGAGCCGAGCTGCTGGACTTCGGAGATGTGGCGACCGCATGTGGACACGAGCTTCTCTACGACGACGGTGAGCGCTGGGAGGTGCTGGCGGGCCTCCAGGAAGACGTCCGCGGGCGACTTCGAGCGGAGGGGTGGGAGGACCGGGAGGCCGCCAGGCGCGCAGCGCTCGCCCGGAGCGAGCTGGAAGCTCCCGGAGAGGTGTGGCTATTAGCAGTTCCAGAGCTCTCCCGCAGCGCGAGGAAGATGCTCGGGGCTCTCGAGGGCACGGTCCGCGTTCTGGTCCACGCTCCTCCTGAAGAGGCCGACGGATTCCGGCCGGACGGGACGGTTCGCACCGAGGAGTGGGCTGAGCGCGCGCTGCCGCTGGAGGAGGGTGAGTGGAGGGTGGTCGGGGCTCCGGTGGAGCAGGCGGACGTGGCGATCCGATTTCTTGCGGCGCTTGAAGGGACCCGGTCGCCGGAGGAGGTAACGCTCGGGATCCCGGATCCGGAAGTCGCGCCGTACCTGGCGCAGCGGCTCGATGTGCGGGGGGTGCCCTTTCGGATCGCCGCCGGACGGGGCCTCGCGAGAACAGGACCCTACCTCCTCGTCGACGCGATCCGAGCGTACGTGCGGGACTCGACCCCGGGGGCGCTCGCGGAGCTTCTGCGTCATCCGCACCTGGCCACGTGGTTGCGGTCCGAGGGGCTGGATTCGGAGCGGACGATCCGGGCGCTCGACGACTACCGGGAACGTGCCCTTCCGGCCATTGCGGGCCGCACCCGGCTGCCAGGCGGCCCCAGGGTGCGCGGCCGCAATCGGGCGGAGCGGCTCCGACAGCGGCTCGAGGGGCTGGTGGAACCGTGGCGAAGCCCCGCTCGACTCCGGAGCTGGGCGGATCGGGTGGTCGACCTGATGGAGACGCTCTATGGGAGCAGGCCGATCGAAGGGAGTGGGGAGGAGGAGCGCGAGCTGGAAGGCTTCGCGCTCGAGCTGCGACGGGTGCTCGATGAGCTCGAGGAGGGACCGGGCAGGTACGATCCGCAGCTCCCGGGCGCGGATGCGTTGGGGCTCCTGCTTGGCGAGGTCGCGGACGGAGCCGTCCCACCTCCCGGCGAGGCGTCCGCGGTGGAGATGCTCGGCTGGCTCGAGCTCCATCTCGACGACGCGCCCGTCCTGGTCCTCACCGGGGTGAACGACGGGACGCTTCCCGAGTCGTCCCTGGCCCACCCCTTCCTCCCGGATGGGCTGCGCGTTCGGCTGGGGATCAGTGGGCAGCGGGACCGCAGGGCCCGCGACACGTACCGACTCGCGGCGATCCTCAATTCCAGGGAGCGTTGCCTGCTCCTTTCCGGTACCCGGTCGGCCGCCGGCGATCCCCTCCGGCCCTCGCCTCTCGTGCTGCAGGGCTCTGCCCGCCTCGCCGCCGAGCGGATCCGCCGACACTATGAGGGGGCCGAGGGCGATCCTGGGACCATGGCCCGGCCAGCAGCCGCTCGGAGCGAGGTGCGTCCGGGATTGGATCGCCGGAGCCGTCTGCCGTGCCCGCCCGAACCGGAGCTGCGTCCCCCCCCATTGCCTCTCCGGGTGCGCGTGACGTCCTTCCGCGACCTCCTGGCCGACCCGTATCGGTGGCTCCTCGCCCGGAAGGTGGATTCGGACTGGGTCGACGACGATCGGCGCGAGCTCGATCCGATGGGGTTCGGGATCCTCGCGCACGAAGTCCTCGAATGCCTCGGCACCGAGCTCCGGGAGGAGCGGGACCGGGACCGGCTGGCCAGTGGGTTGAGGGAACGCCTCCATGACCTGGTGCGTGGGCGCTTCGGGAGCGCGCTGCTTCCCTCCGTCCGGATCCAGGTCCTGCAGCTCGAGACCCGGATGGAGGCTCTCGCCGCGGTCGAGGCGGCCGAGAGGGCCGCAGGATGGGAGGTGATCGGGGTGGAGGCGTCTCCACCTGCAGAAGGGGTCCCCTTCCCGGTCGACCGCGATGTGATCTTCCTCACCGGGCGGATCGATCGGGTGGATCGGCATCCCGAGCTGGGCGTGCGTCTGCTCGACTACAAGAGCTCGGAACGGGCGAGCACCCCCGAGGATCGCCACAGGAGAAAGCGAGATCGAGAGTGGGTCGACCTCCAGCTTCCCCTTTACCGGCACCTCTCTTCCTATCTGGAGGGAGTCGACGCCGCCGCCCCGTCCGTCTCCACGGGTTTCTTCAATCTACCGCGCAACCTGGAAGAGATCGGGATCTCGATGGCTGGCTGGAGCCCCGAGGAGCTCGACGAGGCCGACGAGGCCGCCCGCGCGGCTCTCCGGCCGATCCTCGCCGGCGATCCGATCAGACCGGATCCGGAGGCTCCTGGTCTGCGAAGGGAAAGTGCCCTCGCCCCGCTCTTCGGTCTCGGCTTGATCCGCGAGCCCGCCTCTCCCTCCGATGCGGACGAGGGGTGTGACGGTGCCTGACGACGGCCCGATCGAATCGGAGCGGGGGGCGCGCCTTCCGCGCGAGCTCGTCCTCGCCTCGGCGGGGACGGGAAAGACCTTCCTCCTCTCGTCCACGATCGTGGCGCTCCTGAACGCGGGGGCCTCTCCCGGGGAGGTGTTCGCGTCCAGCTTCACCAGAAAGGCAGCGGGCGAGATCCTGGAGCGCGTCCTCCTTCGGCTCGCACGGGCCCAGCTCGAGGGGGAGGCTCTGGCCGAGCTCTCGGTGCACGCGAGCCTCGAGGGCGCTCCGCCTCTGGACCTCGACAGGGTCGGGATCCTGCTGGGCCGGGTGGTCGCGGAGCTGGACCGGGTGAACGTGTCCACGCTCGACTCCTTCTTCCACAAGGTGGCGAGGGTTTTCACCTTCGAGCTGGGCCTCGCCCCCTCCTGGACCGTCGCAGACTCCGTCCAGGAGGAGAGGCTCGTCCTCGCCGCGGTGGACACCTTGTTGAAGGAGGCAGACGAGGGGGAGCTGGTCGAGCTCCTCCGCATGTACCGGTCCGGGGAGGTGGGCCGGAGCGTGCACGGAGAGCTCATGAACATCGTCTCCCACCTGCAGCGGATCTACCGGGATCTGGACCCGCTGGCCGAAGAACCGTGGGGGTTCTCCTCGCCGGCCAACGGTGAGACCCCGGCAGCGCAGATCGATGCCCTGGCCGATCGGATTGCCGCCGAGCCGGTGCCGAAGACGAAGCAGGGCGCTCCCAGGAAGAATTGGGCGAACGCGCTGCGAGGTCACACAGAGGCGCTGCGCGATCGGAGCTGGGAGGATCTCCTCGGCACGGGGATCTTCCTGAAGCTTCTCGAGGGAGCGGATACGTACGACCGCGTCGTGATCCCGGATGCGATCCGGGCGCACTTCGAGCAAGCCAGGGAGATGGCGCGAGCCGCCCTCGGCGCACAGCTCGCGGGTCGGGCGAAGGCGCTCGGACGACTGGCGCACGACTATGAGAGGGCGTTCGCCCACGCACAAAGGGAGCAGGGTGTCTTCCGCTTCGAAGACGTGCCCCACCTTCTGATCAAGGCCGGCCTGATCAATACCGACGACACACGTCCGGCCGACGAGCTCTTCTATCGGTTGGACGGTAGGATCCGGCACCTTCTCCTCGATGAGTTCCAGGACACGTCGCTCATCCAGTGGAGGGCGCTGGCCCCCTTGGCCGACGAGATCCTCCAGTCAACGGCAGGGGATCGGGCGGCGCTCCTCGTCGCCGATCCGAAGCAGTCCATCTACGCATGGCGGGGAGGGGAGCCGAGGCTCATCGACTTCGTCGCGGCCCGCTCACGGCTTCCTCGCCGGACGCTGGACGAGAGCTACCGCTCCGCCGCTCCTGTCCTGGATTTCGTCAATCGGGTCTTCGAAGATCTCTCGGCCGCGTCCGGGCTCAAGCCGGAGGAGAAAGAGGTCGCGGAGAATTGGCTCGAGGGGTTCCGTCCGCACAGGGCCGCCCGTACCGAGCTTCCCGGATATGTCCGAATCGTCGAGGTGCCCGGAGAGGATCACCGAAGAGAGGTGAGGGATGGAATCCTGGAGAGAGCGGTCGTGGAGGTCGAGGAGCTCACCCGTGAAGCGCCGGCGGCGTCGGTCGGCGTGCTCTGCCGCACCCGGAAGACCGTCGCCCGCCTGATCCACCTCCTCCGGCGCGCCGGCATCGAGGTGAGCGACGAAGGGGGGTCTCCGGTTACGGATGCCTGGCCTACCCACCTCCTCAGCGCGGCGCTGAGGCTCGCCGACCATCCGGGCGATCGGCTTGCCGCCTACCTCGTGGCGAAGAGCCCTCTGGGACCGGAGCTCGGACTGAGCGGCGGGGACCCCGACGCGTCTGCGGACGCGGTGTCGTACCGGGTTCGACGGGATCTTCTCGTCCGCGGGTACGGGCCGGTTCTCGACGATTGGGCCAGGATCCTCCAGCCTTTGGCCAGCGGGAGGGAGCAAGCGCGTCTCGCCCAACTCGTGGAACTCGGGTTCCGCCAGGATTCGAGGGCCTTCGACCTGCGGCCGTCCCGATTCGTTCGGCTCGCGGAGGCGACCTCGGTCGAGGCGCCCGGTGGGGCGCGAGTCCGGGTCATGACCGTGCACGGTGCAAAGGGGCTCGAGTTCGACGCGGTCGTCCTCCCGGAGCTCGAGCGACCGTTCCGCCGGGGCGGCCGGGATCACGGACCTCTTCCCGCGCGGGATCATCCTGCCGGACCCGTGACCCGGGTTCATCCATACCTGAACCGGAGCCTGCAGCCCCTCTTTCCCGAAATCGAAGCGGCCGACCAGGAGCGCAGGGCCGCGCGGTTCCGGGACGAGCTCGGCGGGCTCTACGTGTCGCTGACGCGCCCGCGCTTCGCGCTCCATCTCCTGATCGAACAGGGGCGAGAGGGCACCGCGACCCCGGCTCGCCTGCTTCGAGAGGCGTTGGGCCTGGACCCCGGCGAGAGCGAGCGGGGGGCGGCAGGGGTGGTCTGGGACGGCGGGGATCGCAACTGGGCGACACATGTATCCGGAATTGCCGAAAGGGATGTCCCTGCGGGTTCGAGTCGCCCCGCGGTCGACGGACCGGGCTCATTGCAGGTGAAGATGGCCGACGGGCCCCGGTCGAGGGGTTTGGTACACGTGAGTCCCTCCGAGCTGGAGGGGGGCGGGGCGCGCTCCCTGCCGGAGCTGTTGCGCCGCCGCGATCGCGCGGCGTTGGGGAGCGGAACGCTGGTGCACCTCTGGCTTGCGGAGATCCGCTGGCTCGAGGACGGAGTCCCGGAGGACGAGGAGCTCATCGCGCTCGCGCGGGCGCGAGCTCGGGGTGTCGACGATCCTCATGGGCTCCTCGAGCAGTTCCACGAATGGATCGAAGCCCCGGCGATCCGGAGGATCCTGTCGAGAAACGCCTACCCTGAGGGGACCGCGGTAGATCGGGAGCTGCCCTTCCTCGCCCGGGAAGGTGGGAGGATCGTGCAGGGAGTGGCAGACCGGGTCATCCGCATTCCGGAGGGCGAGGACGCCCGGCTCGTGGTGGTGGACTGGAAGACGGACCGTGTCGGGCCCGACACGGAGCTCACCCAGCGAGTCTCCTTCTACCGGCCCCAGGTCGAGGCGTACATCCGCTCCATGGCCCGCTCCGAAGGCATGCCCGAGGGGCGGGTCTCAGGCGCGCTCGCCTTTCTACGCGCCGGTGAGGTCCGGGAGATCGCAGGCGACTAAAAGGTTGTTGAAGAAGGGGAGTGGCCACCGCGAAGGGGTCTTGCGTGTCCTGGTCGAGGAGGAGCACCGAAGGCGATGCGATAGCATCGGTGAGGGGTTCCAACGACGATCCAGGGCCGCAACCCCCTTTCGCCCTTCGGGTTGGGGCGGCAGGGGCCCGCCTCCGTCGTTGCCTCGCCTCGACGTAGCTCACCCGCTATGCCTGCGGCGAGCCGCCTTGGATTCAGGCCCCTGGCGCTCCCAACGGTG
>SLCK01000126.1 GCA_007125845.1 Gemmatimonadota bacterium | reverse complement strand
CAGGGCCCGGCTGGTGGCCCTGATCCGAGGGATTTTCACCTTCGAGGAGAGCCATGCCGCAGCCTTCTCCTTTCTCCTGGCCTCCCATCCCTCCCACATCCCGAAGGATCGAGACTTGCGCCTGGAGCCCTATCCCATGCGGCTCTTCGTGGAGACCATCGTTCGGGGGGTCAGTCAGGGTGCGTTCCGGCCCGTGGATCCGGTCCTGGCCACCGGCTGGATCGTGGCCATGACACAGCGGGCCGTGCTCCTGGCCCGGATGGGGTTCCTGGCCGACGACCGGGAGAGAGTCCTCCGGGAAACGGTGGAAGCCGGCCAGCGGCTCCTCGCCGCCGACCCTGCCGGACCAGAAGCAGGGGGACCCGGGGATGGCTGATCACGGTATGAAGCCCCGCCCTCACCTGGCCGGGACAAGGACACTCTGGAGGTGACGGCACAAGTGGCCCTCCTTCACCCCTCATTCCTTCTCTAACGTGCGGATCCAGACGACGGCTCCCCCCCCTTCACGGAGGATTCCATGGCGCCCATAGTCCACACGACTCGACGTACGCAGTCCAGCCCCCGCGGCGGTATGTCGCTGGCATTCGCCGGGCTACTCGCGGCCTTCGTGATGGGCTCATGTACCGATGAGCTCCCCGAGGAGATCCCGCCCTCCGCTGCGGACTCCCCGCAGGTGTCGGAGCAGCCCCAATCAGGCCTGTTGCCCCTTCCGGCGATCATGCGGGGGCTCGAGCGGGACATGGCCGCCGTGGACGCGGGCCTCTGGATGGAAGACTCCCGGACCGTCGCTGAAGCCGCCCATCGAGTGGCTGAGCACCCGTCAACCACCTTGGAGTACCGAGAGGCGATCCAAGGGGAGCTGGGCGATCGGTTCCCGACGTTCGTCGAGTACGATCAGGGGGTCCATGATGCCGCTAGGTTCCTGGCAGAGCGAGCGGAATCGGGGGCGCCAGTCGCCGAGCTCTTGGAGCTCCAGCATGAAGTGGCCCGAGGCTGCGTCGGATGCCACACGGACTTCCGCAGTCGACTCCAACCAGCGATGGATCGGCTGCGTTCGAATCAACCGTAAGTGGGAATCTCCGATCCGCCCCGGATCTGGAAGTTGTGTTCCGCTATGGCGGGCCTCATCAGCCACCAACGAGTCCCAGTGGCCACGGCTAAATACGCGATCGCCAGAATGAACGCGTCTCCGATCATCGCCTGGAGGCAGAAGAGGTTGCTGATCCAGTGCGGCTCCTACGCGAGCCCTCTAAACGCCGATACCTGGAGGGACTCTTAAACGAAGTTGAGGAGGAAGGCGCACAGCGACAGAGCGGCCCACGGCTGCCACCAAGCCTCACGGCCCCCTTCGGTCACGTGGTGCTCCTTCCCCCAGGCCCACGACTTCTCCCAAGCGCGGGGTGCCAGCCACGTGTGATCGCCAGCGCGACCGGTCCGCGTGGGTCCCGCCAAGTTGCAGCGCCGCGGGACGGCGCTCCTCGACGCGTCGAACGACTGATCACGGACGGCGGGAGGCCGATCGGCCCGTGCCGTCCCCTCCATTCGCACCCCTTAACTTCGGGGCGTAGCCGTCGAAAAAGAACTTGGCGACCAGCTCCCGGCGGGTGCGCACGCCCACCTTTGCACACGCATTTCCAAGGTGCTCCTGGACCGTGTAGGGGGAGATCCGAAGGGTTCCCGCAATCACCTTCGTCGATCGGCCCTTGGCCACCAGGGCGAGAATCTCTCGCTCTCGCGGGGTGAGGCCGTAGAGGCGGGTGAGGAGGGCCGCGACCTCGCGCTTCCGAGCGGTCTCGATCACGACGATCGTCGCGGTCGACCCCGAAGGGTCGGGTTCCGCCAATGAGGCCCGCAGCGTATACCAGCGTCCCGAACGCCCGTGCACCCGAAGGAGCCCGGAAAGCCCCGCTGCCTCATCGACAGCCGCCCCCCCGTGACTCCGGTTGAGTTGCGCGACGACGCTGGACACGGCGTACGGTATGGCTCCGGAACCGCGGCCCACGTCCGTCAGATCTTCAAGGAACGCCACGGCCGAAGCGTTGCTCGTAACCACCCTTCCACGGCCGTCCAGTACCAGCACCCCCGGCCCATCCTCGGAGTCGGCCTCTTCGCGTGCCCGCTCAAGCAACTGCGCCGTCCGAAGCCCACGGCTCAGGTGCGGCACCACTCTGCGCATGAAGTCCTTCTCCCTCGCGCTGAAGCCGGGGGAGGGATGCCCCCTCAGGAGGCAGATGAACCCCCACGGATCTCCCTCACCACAAAGGACGGTTCTGAGGTCGTGAGCGAACCCCTCGGGCCGGAGGACCTCCATCACTACTCCCTCGGGGGTCGTGGCGACGGACGTCCCGCTCCGGGCCATGTCGACGATCTCGGCCGCGACTCGGAAGGGGTAGAGATGCTCAAGCCAGACGGCGTTCAGGCTGGTAGGGAGCCCTTCGGCGACGGCATGCGTGAAGAGTCCTGTATCAGGATCCGTCTCGGCAAAGTGGAACGCGTCGAAGGCAATCGCCGACGCGATCCGGCGAGCGGCTTCCTCCCTCAGTTTGATGGAATCCAACCCGGCATAACAGCTCCGGCGGACACTCCGGAAGGCACACGATTCTTCGGCTGCGCTGGCTCTCATCGCATCTCCGGAAGAAACCCCCACAAAAGTGGGGTGACGGGCTGCGAACGCATCCCCTATGCATTGACCATGAACTCATCGCATGGAACGGGCCTTCGTTCCAGGGAGCACCCAACATCCGCAGGCCTGACGCGAACCGCAAGCGGCCGGCCGCGAAACAATCTGGAGCCTCAAATGCAACAGCGATCGATTCCTCGCATCTGGAAAACGCTTGTTACGTCGATCTTCCTCCTCCAGATCGCGGCCTGCGCCGACGCGACCGCCGGGGCCGGAGCGGACGACGCCGACCGCACGATCGACGCGGCCTCGAGTGAGGACGTTGAGCTGGCCCGTGAACTGGAGGCTGTCCGTGACGCGACCCAGAAGTACCGCGACGTGGAGGTCGCCCTCGCCGAAGGATACGTGCGAGATCCCATGGACATGTGCGTGACCGCCCAAATGGAAGGCCTGCCCCGCCAGCTCGGCAGCATGGGAATCCACTACTTCCGACCGGACCTCCTGGGGCTCACCACAACTGAGCCGAGGGTCGCCGGGGTCGGGATTCACGGAGACTTCCGCCAGCCTGGTGTGCTCGTGTACGAACCGCAGGCGGATGGCTCTCTCGAGTTGGTGGCCGTGGAGAACCTGATCTGGCAGGCGCCATGGCGTTCGGCGGGTCACACGGACCCGCCGGAATACATGGGGAACGAGTACTGGGCGTTGGCCAACAACCCCACGACTGATGTGGACGAGGCGCATGGATTCGAGCCGCATTACGAGCTCCACATGTGGCTCTACCGGGAGAATCCCACCGGGCTCTTCGCGCCGTTCAACCCCAACGTCACCTGCGAGCACCACACGGGAGCCGCACACGGTCACTGATCGGCCGCCACCTTAGTGCGGGCGGAGGGGGCCACTCTTCGACACGATCCCAGCCCGCTCGGCTCGAACCCGACGGGTTTGGCCCCGGTGCTCACGCGCCGTTGGCGTCGGCGCGACGCGGACGGTAACCCCGTAAGCCACGGCGCCAAAGTTGGTTACAGGGTACTGCGAGTATGTGTGCCACGGCGTGTGTCATTTTCGACGTCGGAAGGCCCCGATCCCGGCTTCACAGCCCGCATGGCCACGAAGGCAGCACCGAGGACGGTCTTTCCTCCGAGGGTGCGCTCCAGAGTCCGGGCAAATCTCCAGCGATGGCTCCCCGGAGTATAGAACACCGCGGTACCCCATGCGTCGGGGGTGAGTCCCGCGTTCCGCGCAAGTCGCGCCAACGCTCGACGGCTCCAGAAGCGCGACTCTCTCCAAAGCGGGTGTCCCCTCCGGCCGCGGATCCGGCGGCGGACGTTCCACGGACTCCAGCGACCCAGCTCCCCCACCACCAGACTCCCGCCGGGCTCAAGTACCGGTGCGAACTCCATGAGCGCCCGCTGGGGATGGGGCACGAAACAGAGAACCGTGACCGCGACGACCTGCTGGAAGGTGGCGCAATGAAAGGGAAGAACTTCAACATCACCCTGGACGGTCGTCAGGGGGACACCCCCCGTGCGGGCACGCTCGCGGGCCAGCCTGAGCATGGAAGAGGAGAGGTCGAGCGCGGTCACCCGAGCGCCTTCGGAGGCGAGCTCCACGGCCAGGCGCCCGTCACCGGCACCGGCGTCGAGGACGGGGCCCTTCGACACAGGCCTCAGCAGGCGCCGGAGCTCGCGGCGCTCATCTTCTCCCGGCTGTAGAGGCGCTGCGCGGCTGATCCGGGAAGGATCACCGGCCCGGAATCGGCTGCCACGTGCCGGCAGGGATGGGGAGGGTCGTGGACGGGTCCTGGGAGGGGACCTCCACCATCCGCCGGAACTCCTCCCGGGGTGAGCGGACGGGCATCCTGGCGCGGGAGTTCGAGCCGTCGACCAACACACTCCTCGTTATATCGGCCAGCGATCCACCCTTTCCTCGGACGGGGCCACCAGGGGCAACCACACCGCGAACCGGCTCCCATGCCCCGGCTCACTTTCCAGGGACACCCGGCCACCCAGGCCGAGGGCCAGCTTCCGCACCAGGGCGAGTCCGAGACCCGTCCCCCCTCTGAGCCAGGCCTTTGAAGCGTGGGCCTGTTCGAAGGGATCGAAGATCCGCTCCTGGTCTTCGCGCGCGATGCCGACCCCCGTGTCCTCCACTTCGAAGAGTATTCCAGCGTTCCGCCCCATGACCCGCAGGACGACCTGGCCCTTCTCGGTGTACTTCACCGCGTTCGCCAGGAGGTTCAGGACGATCCGTCTCACCATCGATTCGTCCGTCAACAAGTCCTGGAGATCCGGGTCGAGTTCCAGGCGCACCTCCAGTCCCTTGCGTTGAGCCTGCTCTTCGATGAAGGCGACGGCATCCGCCGCGACCCGACCTGGATCCACTCTGACGACCCGGACGACTTCGGTTCGCTTCTCCAGGCGAGCATAGGTGAGGATCTGATCGACCATCCGGTCCAGCTGGAAAGCCGCCTGCGTGAGCACCCGCAGGTCGTGTCGACTCTTCTCGTCCAGTGCCCCTTGGAGCTTCTTTTCGAGGCGTTCCGCGTACCCGACCACGGCGGTCAGGGGTGTCCGAAGTTCATGGGAGACCATACCCAGGAGATTCGACTTGGCCGCGCTGGCCTCCCGCGCTTGTTCCAGCGCGCGCTCCCGCTCGATCTCCGCCCGCTTCCGGTCCGTGGTGTCGACGAGCGTGACCACCGCCCCTCCGATCCGGTCGTCCAATGTCCGGTAAGGAGCGATCCGCACGCTGAAATAGCGGTCGCCATTGGAGTCGCGGCGCTGCACCTCGCGCTCCACCTTCTCGAGCGTTTCGAGCACGCTCCGCGCGTCCGTCGCCAGCTCGGGGTAGTCGAGAGCGTGGGTCACGTCACCGAGTGGGGACCCTATGTCCGTGTCCTGGAAGCTGAAGATCTCACTGGCCCCGGGAGTGAATCGGCGGATTGCCAGTCTGCGGTCCAGGAAGATGGTGCCGATGTCCGTCGAGTCGATCAAATTGTTCAGATCGGCGTTTACCTCCGCCAGCTCCTCGATCGTAGCCTGATGCTCGTCGTTGACGGCCCGGAGCTCCTCGTTCATCGACTGGAGCTCCTCTCTGCCGGCCTCCAGCTCCTCGGCCGTGGCACGCTGCTCCTCGATGGTGGCCTGAAGCTCCTCATTGGCCAACTGATGCTGCTGGAGCATCCGCTCGTATTCCTCGCCCACGGTCTGGAGCTGCTCCTTCCGCCGGGCGAGCTCCTCCTCGAATCGGTCGACCATGGAGGCCTCGGCAGGACCCAGGGGCTCCCCTTCCAGGCCGACCACTCCTCCGGCCGGCTCCTCGTGGAACACGACCAGAGCGTACGCTGCCTCCTTGAGGAGGAGTGGACGAACCGAGGTGCGGACCGTCCGGTCCAGGCCGTCCACCTCTACGGACACCGGGGCGCCCGTCAGCTCCTCCCCGGTCTCGAAGGCCCGGTGCAGGAGGGGGCGAAGCTCGAGTCGCAGCTCACTGGGCACCATGTCCAGGACCTTCGTGTGCGGCGTCCCGCCGGCAAGCCTCAGGTATCGACCGGCCCGCTCTGAGAGGTGCACCACTTCCCGCGCCTCGTTCACCACGAGGCTCGGCGGTGCGTAGAGCTCCACGAGCCGGTGGTGGAGAATCCCCACCGGATCCACGGGTCTCCCTGCATGCCCTCGGCCGCCCGGGACCGACGGCAAGGGAAGCATCGGGGGAGGCGAAAGCCTCGCCGGGAGCGCGCGTTCGACGGCGAGGGATCGAGACCGGAAGATGCGGTGCTCCTTGTTCACCGGTATGAAGCGATCCCGAGCGGGGTCGACGGACTCGGAGTTCCCCAGAAAGAGATAACCGTCCGGACGGAGGGCGTAGTGGAGAAGCTCGAGCACCATCCGCTGGGCGTCGGGCTCGAGGTAGATCAGCACGTTCCGGCACGAGACCAGGTCGAGGTTCGGGAAGGGAGCATCGTGGAGCAGGTCGTGCACCGCGAAGAGCACACTCTTTCTCAGGTGCTCTCGAACGCGAAACCCATCCGACTCCCGGATGAAGTGGCGAGCCAGCCGCTCCTCCGAAAGGTCCGCCGCGATCCCTTTTGGGTACCAGCCCTGTCGCCCGAGGTTGCATGCTCGCTCGCTCAGGTCGGTGGCGAAGATCTGGATCGAACGGGGAGGAGCGAGGTCTTCGGCACGCTCCTGGAGCAGGATGGCGAGGGAGTAGGCCTCCTCGCCGGTGGCGCAGCCGGGCACCCAGACCCGGATGGCCTCCCCCGCTTCCCGGCCCTCGAGGAGTGAAGTAAGAACGTGTTCTTCCAGCGCCGCGAACGAGTCGGGGTCCCGAAAGAAGCCGGTGACAGCGATCAACAGATCCTGGTCGAGGGCCTCGATCTCGGCCGGGTCCCGCCGGAGGATGCGGACGTACTCATCCATGCCTTCGGCTCCGGCGAGCTGCATTCGCCGGGCCAGGCGACGAAGCACCGTGGGACGCTTGTAGCGGCTGAAGTCGTGGCCCGTGCGCCCCCGGACCTCCGACAGGACCGCAGACAGGGGCGCATCTCCTTTCTGGGGAGAACCCGCGTCCAACCGGACGGGATCGGCCTCCCCGTCGGCGTGCGCAAGTCGCACGAGTTCGGGCCCGAGCGCCGCGGCCGGTAGCACTCGATCCACCAGGCCGGTCCCGATGGCGGCTCTAGGCATGCCGTCGTGCTCCGCGTCATCCGGACTCTGAACCATGGTGAGCCCACCGACCTCCTTGACGCGACGCAGACCGTCCGCTCCGTCCGTGCCGGTCCCCGAGAGGACCACGGCCACCCCCATCGCCCCGTGGGTATCCGCGAGGGTCCGGAAGAACACGTCAATCGGGGCCAGGTTCTGCCCGGCGGACGGCCGATCCATGAGCTCGAGACCTCCAGGCGCACAGAACAGGTTGCGATCCGGCGGCACTACATAGACGTGGTCCGGCTCCAGCGCCACCCGCCCGGACACCGTGGTGACCGGCATGGTCGTCTTCGCCTGGATCAACTCCCCCATGTGGCTCTCGTGCTCCGGGGAGAGGTGCAGGATGACGACGTACGCCATGCCCGCGTCAGACGGGAGTTGCCCGAAGAACTGCCGGAGCGCCGAAAGACTTCCGGCCGACCCCCCGATCCCCACCACACGGTCCAAGGGGAGCGGGGCGCCTGGTGGGGGCGGGGTGATGGGTCGGCTCGCCATTCAGTCGGTGGGCAACAAAGCGCCCCAGCGGAAACCGGAGCGGGGCCGGGAGGGTCGATGAGCTCGATGGCCGGTCTCAGGCTCTCCGATCTGCCGTCCGATGTGGCGCTTCCGGAACGTCCCGCACAATACCGGGGCCTGATGCCCGCGGCAAGCGGCCCCCGGCGCCCCGGTGTCGGCCTGCAGGTGCCACGGACGAAAGCCGCGGAGGAGCCGACCGCCCAAAGCCTTTCCCTCCCATCGACCAGACAGGGTCGAATGGTCCCCAAAGTGAGTCGTTATGTCTACCGTGCACTCTGTCCCATCCGACCCAAGGGGACGAAATCGCGGCCAGTCGCCCCGCCTTCCAACCCCTCCGAGGGTTGCCGCCACCCAGGAGGCGTGTGGCACGACCCTGGCAAGATGAGGAAGACCCCGTCCTCGAGAGAGCCCCTCTGAGTCGGAGGTATCATCCCCCAGCAGTTGCAGGTATCCATCGGACGGGGTGCCCACCATCCGCTCCATTCCCTGGCTTCGGCGGATGGGGGACCCGGGGAGGATGGCTCGTGAAGACACGGCCGGGGTTCGCTCGAGGATCGGCTCCCCTCGTCGGAAGCCAGGGCGAGCCCTCGGGCCCACGAAACCCATGGAAATGGAGACTCCGATGCGCCGCGCCCTCGCCCTGATCGTGCCTGTCCTCGTCGCGGTAGCATGCGCCCCTGAAGGGGGAGAGACCGTGAGAACGTATTTCCCTGACGGAGACCCGGTCACGGGACGCCAGGCCTTCACCGAAATGGCGTGCTACGTGTGCCACACCGTGGTCGGCGACACCTTTCCCGAGCCCCATGCCTCCCCTCCAGTGCCGGTGGAGCTCGGTCCTGATCTGGCTAGCATGTCCCGGGGGGTGATGGTCGAGTCGATCATCGCCCCGTCCCATCGTATCCCGGAGGATCTCGAAGGGGTGCGGCGGGGTGAGCTGTCCCGAATGGGCGACTACAGCGAAGCGATGACCGTGCGCCAATTGATCGACATCGTCGCGTACCTGGAGCATCTCGGGCGGCAGTAGGTCGAGGTTCCGCACCGAGGCACGCAGGAGGATCGGGAGTGTGGCGTGAGCCGGAAGAACCGACGGACGGGGTTCCGGAGGTACAGGCCTGACGTTCCATCCCCGGCGCGCATCTGGCCGGCACCGCAGGATACCGCAGGTCCCTTCGAGCTTCGGACGAGGACATCATGAACGACGGCCTTCGACTCTTCGCCCTCGGATCCAGCCGGATACTGGGGGAAGGAATGGCCCATCTCCTCGGCACGGCCCTGGCGCAGCACGAGGAGCGGGCCCGGCTGGCCGAGCGACTCATCGCCAGTCTGGACGAGGAAGGGGAAGTGGGCCGTGCTTGGATCGAGGAAGCCCCTCGGCGCGATGAGGAACTCGATTCGGGAGCGATTGAGGCCCTTTCGCTCGAGGACTCCATCACAGACCTCCGGAACCGCTTCGGGTGGTAACTCGGATCCATCGCGAAGCCTTGGCGGAACT
>SLCK01000009.1 GCA_007125845.1 Gemmatimonadota bacterium | reverse complement strand
TCTCACGATGGGTGCGGTGATCGTGGCTTCCATCGAGTCGGCCGGCGTCCTCCTGGTCTTCAGCCTCATGGTCCTCCCGGCAGTGGCCGGAATCCTGCTCGGCAGAACCTTCCGGTCCGTAATCCTCTGGTCGGCCGGAAGCGCGGTGACCGCGGCATTGGTGGGATTCGGCCTGTCTGTGGAATACGACCTTCCGACAGGTCCCGCCATCGTGGCCACGTCGGGGATCCTCCTCGTCCTCGCCTGGCTCGTTTCGACATCGGTGCGCGCCAGGTAGCCGCGATACGACGCAGCGATCGGACGTTACGGATGCCACTTCGACGGGCGTCGAAAGACGGTTCGGATTCGCTCGTCCACCCGTTCGAACGTCGTCACGACCAGGAAGGTCTCGATCGCCGCAAGCAGGCACACGCCGATGACCACAAGGGTCACCACCGGAGACTCGACCCCGAAGGCGATGAGGTACGCGGCGAAGAAAAAGCCGAGGAAGTTCGCCGCCTTTGCCGAAAGTAGGTGCACGTCCACGAGCCGCCGGAAGCGGATCCAGGACACCGAGTAGTTGACCACGCCGATCCCGACCCAGAGGAGCAGCACCGGAGCGTACTCGACGACGAACTCCGGTCGAAGCAGCACGACCCACACGACGGCCGAGGCGAACATCAGGATGTCGGACAAGGAATCCAGCTGACTGCCCCAGGCGCTCTCCGCATCGAATCTCCGGGCGAGGAAACCATCCAGGGCGTCGGACAGCCAGGCGAAGAGGAGCCCCGCGCCCACGACCAGATGATAGCCCGCCAGAGCGAATCCCCAGAGGATCGGAAGGGCGAGGAGGCGGGCGCCGGTCACCAGGTTTGGAATGCTTTTTCGATTCAGCATCCAGTCGATCTCGGAGGTTTCAGCGGGCGCGACGACCTTTTCCGGCGCCGTCGGTACCACGAAGAGATGGGTGGCCCCCTCCACAATACGCAACTCCGACCCCCCCCGAGAAGCTGCCGAGCTCGTCGGTCGAGATCGAGCACCGCCTCGTCCGTTCCGCCCACGCCGGAGAGTCGGTTCGGTCCTCACTGGTAGATGACCACAAGGGGCACCGGTCGAAGGTCCAGGACGGCGCCCACGGACATGAGCGGCACGTCTTGCTGGTAGAAGAGCTTGAAGCCCGTGAACTGAACGGGTTGACGAGCCACGAACTGCCGATAGGAGTCCCGTTTCAGCGCGGGAGACCCAAACCCGTCCATGACGATCACGATCTGCACCCGTGGGTCGAGCCGTATCCGGTCATAGCCGCGCAGCATCCCCTCGGTGAATCGATGCACGATCAGGATCTTCGGCGGCAGGCCGTGCTCCTCGACCAAGTCGGCGAGGATCTCCACCACGCGGTTCACGTCGTCCGCGTCCAGGCTTCCGATCTGCCGGCCCGGAACCGCTCCCGGGCCCATGGTCCATTCGGGGTCAAGGGCAAGGTGCACGTGCGGTCGACGGAGGAAGTCCAAGTAGGAGCGAACCTCGGTCACGATCGGGCTGCGTCCCGGCTGGATGTCCAGGAAGAGCAGAAGCGAGTCCGGTTCGGCCCAGGACGCCACCTCCTCCACGACCGAAGGCGACAGCCGGGACCGGTACATCCCGTCCCGACCGGGATCCCGTTGAGCGACCACGGTCACGAGGTGAAGGGCCCGCACCACCGGCGTGGCGGGATCCGCCAGTTCGTATTCCAAGGCCTGCAGCTCCAGCCGCCGAAGCATCCGCTCCGGTGGGAGCGCACCCAGGATCCCCATCCGGGGAGAGCGCGGGTTGCCGTAAAAGGACACGATCCGGTGGCTCGGGAGGAGCCCCTCCACGACGGAACTCGGCATCGTCGCGGCACTCCCCGATCCTGCCACCGACGGACCCGGGGACGATCCGGAAAGCAGGAGCACCAGCATGCCCCACCCCATGCGTCGAGCCAGGCTCCTCGAACCGAGAACGCGGCCGACCGGATCGACGCTTCCGAGCATGAGGCTCCGCACCTTCCAGACGTGGATGAGTCGGAAAGCCGCGGCGCCACGCCTCGGCTTTCCGGGTGAAGCTCAATTGCAAGTTCGAGGCCCGCTGCCTCGACTCACACGGCCCTCCGAGACGCAGGGCGCTCGGACGCGATATCGGGCCGCTGCGACTGGCATGGTTCTGGCAGATTTCAAGGGCCGGATCCAGGGGTCGAGGCGTAACGTGCACCGGTGGCGCCTCATGCCCGCCGACACGGCTCGCCTCCGACCTATCGTGCCTGCTCGGCAAGGAGGAACCGCATGAAGAGGGGGTACGTCCGCCTGGTCCTGTGCATGGCGTGGCTCGGGACAGTCCAGGCGATGCTTGCGCCGTCCCCCGCCGCCGCCGACCTCGGAGCGAGGGCGGGCGCACCTCACCTCCAGGCGCCACCCCCCGAGTCGGGTCCGGTCCTGTGGTATTTCTGGCGCGACGCCTGCCCCTTCTGTGACCTGGCCGAAAGCTGGCTCGTCGAGCTGGAGGAGGCGCTGCCGGAGTTGGTCGTGCGGAGGGTGGAGGTCGTGCGGGATCCGGCGGGCCGAGACCTCTTCATCGAGATGATGCGCGAGCGGGGGGAACAAGCCTCCGCGGTGCCCACCTTCATTTTCCGGGAGACGGTGTGGGTGGGCTTCACCCGGCCTCTCGCAGAGGACATCGAAGGCGAAATCCGGGCCTGGCTCGCGGACGCGGAGCCGGAGCCGGGCCGCACCGTCATCGATCTCGGACCCTTCGGGCTCTTCGAGGTGGGCGGTCACACCATGGGCACCGCGACGCTCCTGATCGCCTTCATCGACGGATTCAATCCCTGTTCCCTCTGGGTGCTGACCGTCCTCCTGGCCATGATCCTGGGCACCCGGTCCCGCATCCGGATCGCCGCGGTCGGCCTCACCTTCCTCCTGGTCACGGCCGCCGTGTACGGCGCGTTCATCGGCGGCCTCTTCGTCGCCCTCGAGGTCGCGGCCCATCTGGGATGGATCCGGGTGGCGGTCGCGGCCCTGGCTCTCGCCTTCGGCGCGGTGAACGTGAAGGACTTCTTCGCCTCGGGGCGCGGTCCGTCCCTGACGATTCCCGCCCGATTCAAGCCCAGCATCTACCGGGGTGGACGGGCGCTTCGCAAGGACCGCCCGCTCCCCGTCACCCTCGCCCTCACCGTAGGGATCGCCGGGGGCGTAGCCCTCGTCGAGCTCCCCTGCACCGCCGGCTTTCCCGTTCTCTGGACGACCCTGCTCTCGGAGGCGGGCATCGCAGGCGCCGCCTTCGGAGGCCTCCTCGCCCTCTACCTCCTCGTCTACCTCTCCGTGGAGATCGCGCTCCTCACCGGAGCGGTCGTCACCCTCAGAGCGACGCGCCTCCAGGAAGAGCACGGGGAGGTTCTCAAGCTCTTCGGGGGAACCGTGATGATCGCCCTGGCCGTGGTCCTCCTGGTCGATCCGACCCTCATGGAGCGGATCACCGGCTCCCTCGTCGTGATCGGGATCGCGGTGGCGGCTGCGACGCTGATCCTGCTCGTTGGCCGGAGCCGTCGAGTCCGGGACCGAATCACCCGATCGCCACCGCCAGGAACCAGAGGAGAGCGGCACCGAGAAGGAAGCACCCCAGGTGAACGAGGGCGTGCGTCCGGCCCAGAGGCTCCTTGATCTCGGGAATCAGGTCCGAAGCCGCGATGTAGATGAACTGACCCGCGGCAAACGGGAGGAGGAAGAGGATGTCGAGCTCCACCGTCTCGCCCAAGAACCAGGCCGTCAAGGCACCTACGGGGAAGGAGAGCGCGCTGATGAAGTTGGCCACGAGGGCCCGACCTTTCGGAAGACCGCCGTGCACCAGGATCGCGAAGTCGCCCAACTCCTGGGGAACCTCGTGGGCCGCGGCCGCAAGCCAGGCGGAGATTCCGAGACGGAGGTCCACGAGGAAGGCGGCACCCACGGCGAGACCCCCGAGGAGGTTGTGAAGGCCGTCGCCGATGAGGATCAGGTAGGCCTGCGGACGGACCGCCTGCGGGGAGAGAGCGTGCGATCGATGCCAGCTCAGGCCCTGCTCGAGCACGAAAAAGGTGGTGAATCCGAGGAACACCCACAGGAAGAGGGACCGGGTCGATTCGATCCCGACCACCGCCTCCGGAAGGAGGTGAAAGAGGGCGCCCCCAATCAGTGAGCCCGCGGCAAAGGCGACCATGGGCAGGAGAGCGGCCTCCAGGATTCGCCGGGGAAGAACGATCGCAACCGCCCCGACGAGGGCCAGGACGCTCATGGCGATGCCGCTTCCCAGAATCCAGAGAAACAGCTCCAAACTCTCCCCCCCGAGAGCCCAGGACGAAGTCCGCGATCCAACCGTCACCACTCCCCCCTCAGACGTCCATCGCTCACGTCCACCCGGTGCCCGAATCGCTGCGCTTCTCGGTGCAGCCTGGACCGGAGCCACTCCCGGTCGGCGGCCGACGCGTGGTTCAGGCGGAACCCCCGGATCCGAAGCGGGAAGAGCTCCAGATCGACGAGATGCCCGGTCTCCAGGTCCAGGGTGGGAAAATACATGAGGGTCAGGTCCGGTCGGAACTCGGTGTGCCCGCCGATCCCCTCGTAGTCGTTCAGAAAGTCGCCGCACCCGTAGAGAATCAAGTGTCCGTCGTGCACCTCGAACGCCTTCGCGTGGTGGGAAGAATGGCCGTGGATCACGTCGAAGGATGCGCGATCGATCAGGTCATGGGCGAACTTCCGGTGCCGGCGCGGGACCTCGTAGCCCCAGTTCGCCCCCCAGTGGATCGAGGCGACGACGAGATCGCCGGGGAGCTTCACTCTCTTCACGCGGTCCGCCAGGTGTTCGACCGTGCCGAGAGAGAGATCGGGAAGCAGGTGGACACCCGGCTTGTCCGAGCCGGCGGCCCACGCCGACGGAACGCCGCTGTCGCCGGTGCAGAAGGCGAACACGAGCACCCGTCCACCGTTTCCGACGTCGAAAGCCGCCGGTCTCATGGCGGCTTCGCGATCTCGTCCCGCTCCCACGGCCCGGACCCCACACCGCTCGAGGGTATCCAGGGTGTCGAGCAAACCGGCTTCTCCCCAGTCCATCACGTGATTGTTGGCAAGCGAGCAGCAGTCGAGCTCGGCCGTGGTGAGGACCGTTGCGTTGGCCGGATGCATGCGGTAATTGATGCCCTTCGGAAACGCATCCTCGCTGAGGGTCACGCTCGTCTCGAGATTCACGACGCGGAGGTCGGGATGGACATCCTCCAGAACGCTGAGCGCGTCCCCCCACACGTACGCGTAGTCGACGGGCATCGGGATGGGGTTGCTCGCGCGCTGCGCCATCCCGACGTAGTCCAGCGCGGAGGTGACGAACGGTTCGTGAAGCCGAGGGGGACAACTCGACGGAAAGAGCTGATCGACGCCGCGACCGGTCATCACGTCCCCGCAGAGAAAGAGGGTGACTGCCCGTCGAGTGGTCATGTCCGGGGGGTGAGGGACGGAGGATGGTCCGCATACCTGCAAGCCTGCGCCGAGCACGCGCCGAGCCGCTCGGCGTTTCTCGAGGAGGGCTGCGGCCCGACGGCCCCGCCCAACGATCGCTGCCCTTGGACCCCAGCACGGTGAGCCATATCGATTCTCCGGGCAAGGTGACCCTGGCCGACAAGGTCGGCTTCCTGCGCTGCCCGGCGAGCTATACTCCCGCTCCGGCCCGCGTCACGGCGATCGAGACCCACTTGGCGTGGGTCTTCCTCGCGGGAAAGTTCGCCTTCAAGCTCAAGAAGCCGGTTCGCCAAGACGTCCTCGACTACCACACTCGGGCGGCCAGGCGGCGCGCCTGCCTGGCCGAAGTCCGCCTGAACCGGCGACTCGCGGCGCACGTGTACCTCGGCGTGACTCCGCTCGTCCGGACGACCGGAGGCCGTCTTTCCCTGGACGGGTCCGGCACGCCCGTGGACTGGTTGGTGCGCATGCGCCGACTGAACGCCCGGGACATGCTGGACCGCAGGATCGAGGCCGGATTCGTGGGCCCCGAGGAACTCGGCCCGGCCGCGGACCTCCTCGCCCGTTTCTATCGATCCGCCTCCCCGGTGCCCACGACGCCTTCCGACGTGATCGACCGCCTGCGCCGAACCATCGAGACGACCCGGGAGGATCTGATGAGTCCACTGTACGGCCTTCCGGAGGGGATCGTGAGCCGTCTCGCCGACCGTCAACTCGCGTTTCTCGATGAACGCCCGGCCCTGCTCCGTGCCCGGAGTCGGGATGGGCGCATCGTCGAAGGGCACGGCGACCTGAAGCCGGAGCACTTCTACCTCGGGTCCCCTCCGGCCGTGATCGACTGCCTGGAGTTCAGCCGGCAGCTTCGGGTCCTGGATCCCGCGGAGGATCTGTCCCTCTTGAGCGTGGAGTGCGAACGGCTCGGACACCCCGAGGTGGCCGCCTTCTTCTTCGCGCGCTACAGCGAGCAGACAGGAGATCGGCCTCCGCCCGATCTCCTCGCCTTTTATCGCAGCGTCCGGGCCCTGATTCGGGCCAAGCTCTCGGCCGGACATCTGCGGGACGAGCCCGTCCGAAACCCGCGGCGGTGGCGCGCCCGCACGCTCCGGTATCTCTGGCTCAGCCTCCACAGCCTCCCGACGAGATGAACGACGGGATCCGGCACCCGATATGCATACAAGCAGGGGTGAGGGGTGGAAGAACGGTCCGCTCGTCTCGAGCACCCGGATCCGGACGGGCACGGGCTTCCGAGACCGAGATCCGGGTCGAGACGATTCGACCGACCCGGCCACCGGGGACGCAATGTCCCGATCCGGGACCTTCTCCGCGGGTCGATTCGTCTCCGACGGGAGTCCATGAGGTGAACCACATCTTCAAGGACCGCCGAGAGGCGGGACGCGCGCTCTCCATCGCCCTCGCCGAACGAGGCGAGCTCCTCCGGGACGCCGTGGTGCTTGCGCTGCCGCGAGGTGGCGTCCCTGTGGGCCGGGAGGTCGCGCGGGCCCTCGGCGCTCCCCTCGACGTGCTCGTCGTACGCAAGCTCGGGGTCCCCGGCCAGCCGGAGCTCGCGATGGGCGCCGTGGCCTCCGGCGGCGTCACGGTGGCCGAGGAGACGGTGCTTGGAGAAGCCCGGATCTCGCCCGACGTGTTCGAGCGCATCGCCGAGGAAGAAACGCGAGAGCTCGAGCGGAGGGAGCGGCTCTTCCGCGGATCTCGCCCTCCCCAGGAGGTCCGCGACCGCACGGTCCTCCTGGTCGACGACGGCATCGCGACCGGCTCCACGATGCTGGCCGCAATCCGGGCGGCCCGAGCGCGGGGCGCGGGGCGCGTGGTGGTGGCGGTGCCGGTGGCTCCGGAAGACACGTGCGCCCGGCTCAGGCGCGAGGCCGATTCCGTGATCTGCCTGGAGACGCCGCGTCCCTTCGGTGCGGTCGGCTTCTGGTACGAAACCTTTTCCCAACTGACGGACGACGAGGTCGGCGACATCCTCGAGCAGGCCCGGATGAAGCGCTCGGGGAGACGGGACCCGAAGCAGGTCGACGCGCACCGTGGGACGAGGCATCGGCGATGACGGGGGAGGTTCGCCTCTTCGCCCTCGGGGAGAGCCGCGAGCTCGGCGGAGACATTGGAAGCGAGCTCGGGGTCGAGCCGAGCGAGCACGAGGAGCGGGAGTTCGAGGACGGCGAGCACAAGTCCCGGCCGATGGTCAACGTGCGTGGATGCGACGTGTTCGTCGTCCACTCGCTGTTCGGGGAGCCGGGGCGCAGCGTCAACGACAAGCTCTGCAGGCTTCTCTTCTTCCTCGGCGCGCTGCGTGACGCGGCGGCCGCTCGGGTCACCGCCATCATGCCCTATCTCTGCTATGCCCGCAAGGACTGGAAATCGAAGCCGCGCGACCCGGTGACCCTGCGCTACGTCGCTTCCCTTTTCGAGGCGGTGGGTGTGGACCGGGTGGTGACCGTCGACGTCCACAACGTGGCGGCGTTTCAGAACGCCTTTCGCTGCGGCACTGATCACCTGGAGGCCAAGCCCCTCCTCCTCCGCCACCTCCAGGCATCGCTCGCCGAGAAGGACGTCGCCGTGGTGTCGCCGGACCTGGGCGGGATTAAGCGGGCCGACCGGTTCAAGGACGCGCTCTCGCGCCGCATCGGAGGCCGGGTCGCTTCGGCCTTCATGGACAAGCGGCGCAGCGAAGGGGTGGTGAGCGGCGACGTGCTCGTTGGACCGGTGGAGGGGCGGGTCGCCCTGCTCGTCGACGACCTCATCGGCACCGGAACCACGGTGCGCAGGGCCGCCAAGGCCTGCATCGCGGCTGGAGCCCGCGAGGTGCACGTGGCCGCCACACACGGTATCTTCGTAGCCGAAGCTCCTGAAGCGGTGGCGGACCCGGCGATCACACGCATCGTGATCGCCAACTCCGTCCCCCCTTTCAGACTTCCCCCAGATCTCGTCGAGCGGAAGCTCGAGGTGCTGGACATCGCTCCGCTTCTCGCAGAGTGCATCCGTAGGATTCACGAGGGCGGATCCCTGGTCGAGCTGCTGGAGGAGTGATCCGGAGGTTCGCACCGCCGGTCCCGACAATCCTAAGCCAAGCGACGCCACTCCCCGGCTCGGGCCTCGAGTCCGCAGCCCACCTTTCAGGAGCTCCGCATATGCCGTCTCTCCGTGATCTCATGTCCAGCGACCCCCTCGTCCTCGAGCCGGAGATGACCCTTCGAGAGGCCTTGAGCCAGCTCACCGGGGCGGGAGTGAGCGGAGCCCCCGTGGTGACCCCGGGCGATCGCCTCGTGGGGGTCCTCTCCACCACGGACATCCTCGACTTCCAGGAATCCAGCCCGCCGGTCCCGTCCCACCGACCGGACCAGCAGGAGCTCGGCGAGTGGGACGTGGCCCTCCCGTGGGAGGAGGAGGTGGCGGAACCGCCTTCCGCTTATTTCCGGGTCATGTGGGACGATTCGGGCGCCGACCTCGCGGAGCGCCTGGTCGACGTCGACAGCCCGGAGTGGGACCTGCTGGGAGAGCACACGGTGGCCGAGGCCATGACCCGGCGGGTCATCACGCTCCCGCCCGACGCCGACGTGGCCGACGCGGCCCGGCTCATGGTGGAAAGAGGGATCCACCGGATCATCGTCCTCGAGGACGAGGCCCTGGTGGGGATCGTCTCCGCCTTCGACTTCGTCCGGGCGATTGCGGAGGAGAAGCTGCGGGCTCCGGACTGAGGCAGTGGCCCGATTCCCGGCGCTCCCGCGGCGAGCCGTCCGCACGCGCTGAGCCCCAGAGCCCGGCCCTGCCTCTCGCGCCGGCTCGTCCGCCGTCCGAGATTCCCATCATGGACCAAGCGACGTACAGCTACCGAAACGGGCTGGCCGTCCTGCACAGCGTGCGGGAAGTAGCGCCGTCCTGGATGGAGTACGACCCCCGCCTCCAGGCGCACGTGGCGCCCGGATACCGCTACCCGGAGCTCAGACGGTGGGCCGAAAGCCATGCCGCCGCCGAGAGGACGGCGGAGCCGGACGCGCTGGGGTCCGGCTACTGGGACGACCGCACGCCCCGGGACTATCAGCTCGAGGCGCTTCGGCGATGGGAAGCCGATGGAGCGCGTGGCACCGTCGTCCTCCCGACCGGGGCGGGCAAGAGTCTCGTGGCCCTCCTCGCCATTCGCCGCCTGAAACTGGGAGCGTGCATCGTGGCGCCCACCCGCGCGCTCGTGAGCCAGTGGTTCAACCAGCTCGCCGACACCTTCGGAGCCGACCGTGTGGGGGCCTACTACGGAGACGAGAAGGAAGTTCGAAGCCTGACGGTCACGACCTACCACTCGGCCTTCACGCTGATCGAGAGGTGGGGAGCGCGGTTCGGCCTCCTCGTGCTCGACGAGGTCCACCACCTGGCGGACGCTTCCGGGAAGGGAGCCGAGCGCGCCGGCAAGGCACCGAAGAAGCCCGTATCTTCGACCGCGAAGGGATGGCACGACACGCTTCGCATCGCCCCCGTCCCGCACCTCCTCGGCCTGACGGCGACCTACCCCGACGGGCGGGACTCCGAGCTCCGCGGCCTGGTTGGACCGGTCGTCTACCGGCGGCGGCTGGGCGAGATGGTGGACGCCGAGCTCGCGGATCTCGCGGTGGAACGCCGATTCGTTGCCCTCACGAACCCGGAGCGAACGCGCTACGATCGCGCGGTGGCCCGCTACCAGAGGTTCATCGACGACCGGGGCTACCGCGAGCGGTTCGGAGACTCGGCCCGGGAGTGGTGGCCGATCTTCATGGCCGAGACCCGCCGCTCTCCGGAGGCCCGACGGGCCTTCGCCGCGTTTCGGGAAAGGGAGCGCATCGTCGCCCTGGCCGACGGCAAGCTGGAGCAGGCCCGGCGGCTCCTGGGGCTCCACTCCGCCGAGCGGGCCATCCTCTTCTGCGGATCGACCGAGGCCGCGCAGACCGTGTCGCGGAGGTTCGCGGTCCCGGTCGTCCGCGCCGAGACCCCGGCCTCGGAGCGACGGCGCATCCTCGAGCTTCTGGACCGGGGAGACCTTCGCGCCGTCGCCTCCGTCCAGGTCCTCGACGAAGGGTGGGACGTACCCGGGGCGAAGCTCGGAATTGTCCTGGGAGGGTCGCGCAGTGGAGGGCCACGGCAGCATCAACAGCGGCTGGGCCGGATCCTCCGCCGCCAGGGCGACCGGGTGGCGTCCCTCTTCGAGCTCGTCGCCGCCGACACCCACGAGTTCTACGCCTCGCAGCGCCGGTCGGGCGCCGTCCGCTCGGCCAGGGATCCCCAGTTGGGGCTGGGCCTGTAGGGATCGGTCGCGCGTCATGCTCCGACGCACGCACGTGGCGCCGTTCTTAGAGGAACGGCAAGGCGTCCTCGAGGTGGAATGGCTCGAGGCCCCCGATCCGGAGGCACCGGTCCTCCTCTTCCTCGATCGACTGTGCCGCCTGGTCCGACGCCTCGAGGGACGTCCACGCCGGGACGTGTCCGAGATGCTGCGCCGCCAGGAGCGACGAGTGCGGGACGTGCGGCGCCTCGCGGGGCTCGGCAAGACGCTCCTCGACGCCTGTCGATTCCGCCCGGAGCCGGGCGCGGATCGGGCCGCGGAGATCCGAGAAGCCGTCTACCGGGCGAGAGGCCGTCGCTGGCCTCCGATTCCCGGTGACGAGAACCGCCCCTACGAGGACGCGGCTGGGGAGCTGGGGATTGCAGTGGACCGGATCCACGCTCTCCTCGACTCCGACCGTCCGGACCACTACCGGCTCGTCCGCGCACCGAGCCTGGATGGGCCCGGGCTCCTTCGACGCTACAACCTCGAGCTCGCCCGAGCCGTCCTCCTCGACGCCGAATCCATGGTGGTTCGCGCCGACGGGGGCTGGAAAGGGATCTTTCGGGCCCTCAAGCTCTCGCGCCTCATGGTCCGGGTCGAACGGGAGGGACGCCGGCGCTACCGGGTTCACGTCACCGGACCGGCGGCGCCCTGGATCGTTCGCCCTCAGCGCTACGGCGTGCGCCTCGCACGAGCCCTTCCAGCCCTTCTCGCGGCGCCGGGTGCCCGGATCGAGGCGGAGGTCCGCCACCAGGACAGGACCGTGCCCTACCGGCTCTCCACGGCGGAGCATTCGTGGCTCCGACCCGACGGAAGGCGACGAAGGAGGCCGCTGGACTCCCGGTGGGAAGAGGACCTGGCCCGCGTGCTCCGCGACAAGATCGGACCGGAACGCGGAGGTTGGACGCTCGTGCGGGAAGACGCGCCCGTCGTGCTTCCGGGCGGCCGCGTCTTCCTTCCCGACTTCACCCTGCGGCACCGGGACGGGCGGGAGGCCTTCGTGGAGCTGGTGGGCTTCTGGACGCCCGAGTACCTCGAACACAAGGCGAAGAGCGTGCGCGATGCGGGACTGGACAATCTCGTCCTCGTCGTCTCCCGGCGCCTGCGCGAGGCAGGCAAAGCCATCGAGCGGGAGAGCGAGGGCCCGGTGGTGTGGTTCACCGACCGACCGAGCGCGGGGCCGGTGCTCGAGGCGGCCGAACGCGTGGCCCGTCGGCCGTGAGAGGAGCGGACGCCTTCTTGCCGACCGACTGTCGGACTCCGATGGTAGCTTTGGAATCCCGACTCGCCTCCACCTGAAAAAAAGGAGACTCCGGCATGTCCACACCGACCAGACTCGGCCTCGTCCTCGCCGCGGCGGGAATGCTCGCGCTTCCCCTGTCCGCGCTCGCCCAGACGAGGGTGACGCAGCAGCGCATCGGTGACCTGACTTACTACAGCGGGAACGTGGCGGGCAAGACCCTGTCGGGGAGCACCCACTCCATCGGGACGACCAGCTACACCAATCTGCGCATCGGTTCGTCGACACTGTCTGGAACGAGCCTGCAGATCGGAGAGATCCGCTACGAGAATTGGTCGGACGGCATCTCGGCCACCACCCAGCGCATCGGATCGTTCGAGTACACCTCCACGAACCGGGGGGAGCGCTACACCACCCAGACCATCGGGAACGTCCGGTATACCTCGGGCTCCGACGGCTCCCGGGCCACTGCGCAACGGATCGGAAGCTTCGAGTACACCACGGTCACACACTCTCCCGAGACCCGTGTCAGGACGCCGCCTCTCTTCCCGCGGTGAACTTCTGGTAGCGAAGTTGAAGGCGGTCGGAATCAAGACTCGGGTCAGGGTGTCGGGACAGAAAGATCCGGGAGTCCTGAACACCCTGGATGCCGTGGATCAGAGTGGGTCCGTCTTCCTCCTCGAGGAGATCGGACCGAACCTCGAGCCCGAAGTCAGGACGCACAGCCACGGAGACTCGGAGTACCCTCGGTGCCCCGGTAGTCCTATCGCAGGAGGCCAACGGCGACGAACTGGTCGTCGTCTCGCCCATCCGCGGAGCCGCGAATCGAAAGCGGGAGGTCCATCATCCCGGGCTTGAAAATCCCCTGCATGCTGACCAGAAAGATCCGCTCGCCTGACTTCGAGGGAAAGGAGGCCGACTGGTTCGCTACGAGGATGCGGATCTGCATCTCCACGATTTGCCAGGGGACTTTGGGCCCCTGGACGGACGCTGCACGCCGAGTACCCATTCGGGCGGCTGCGGAACGATGGCTTCTGGGAGGTGTGATGGCCCACTCCACTGCGAGTGAAGGATGTGCGCACATCCGATCCAAAGCGACGCCGTTTGGTCGAATCAGGAGTGTCGGCAGGATTCACGGCCACGGAAGTGAAGCATCGCCCAGAAACCGACGACGATGCGATGGTCCCCCCTGTGGTGGGTTCCCGGCTCGCGAACGGAGGCGAGGGTTTCGACCGGTGGATCCTGGCTTTTCATGGTAGCCCGCTGCAGTGCGCAGGGCCGCGGGCGAGCAACCAAGAGGATCCCGGGAGGCCAGCCCAAACCTGGCGAGGAAGAGGCAGCCCTGGACGAGCTGGTGCGGGAGCGGGCGGCGTGGCAGTCGTGGAAGCCGCCGTTCAAATCGGGATCGGGGAGACGTGAGGATCCGAACAGCGACTAACTGGCCTGGAGCCCGACTCGCCCCAACAGGTTCGTCCACTCGAGGTAGCGTCCCGTCACCTCCATTCCCCGGGCCAGGTCGAAGGCGGGAGCGTACCCCAGGATCTGCCGGGCCCGGTCGATCCGCACCCGGGCTCGAGCCGTCTGGGCCTCAATCAGGGGTTCGGTGGGAAGGTGGATGGAAGGCTCAGCGGGACCGATTCCCATCCCAGCCTTTCGCCGGTCCTCCTCCGCACTCTCCAACCACCGGGCCGCCAGCGCCGAGACGACGCGGCCGGACACCCCTCCCCCTTCCACTCCGAGTCCCCAAAGCCGTCCCACCCGGGACCAGACATCCGGATTTCGGGCCTTGCGGAGGAGCCGGGCATGGAGTCGCTTCCTCCGCTCCCGTCGCCGGGCCATACGCCTCATCTCCTCGACGGACAGCTCGACGAGGGAGTCCGTGCCGGCGATCCGGTCCAGGGCCTCGTAGAACTCCCTCCACGTGACTGGCTCGGAGCCCGAAATCAAACAGGTCTCTCCCTCGGCTCCGGGCACCGTCGCGGCCAGCGTCATCGACTCGACCACATCGTCCACGTACACGGGGTTGCAGATCCCATTTCCCCCATCGAGGAGCGGAACTCGACCGCTCCTCAATCGTCGCACCGGGTTCAGGGTCCAGAAGCTTGCGAAGGGTCCGTACACGATGGTGGGCTGAAGCACGACGGCCGGAAGTCCTCGCCCCGCGTGCAGCTCCGCGATCAGTTCCTCGGCCTCCCGCTTCGCGAGCACGTAGGGGTTTCGGGACTCGGGCCACGGAGAGGATTCGGTCACCTCACCGGACAGGAGGGGCTGGTAGACGGCCACCGAGCTCAAATGGACGAACCGCTCGACTCCCTGGGTCAGCACAGCTCTCGCCACGTTCCGGGTCCCTTCCACGCCGGTCTTCCGCTGCCCTTCCAGGGTTGGGACGAAGTCGTGTGCGCAGTGGAACACCACGTCGCAGCCGCGCACGGCCTGCTCCACGGACTCCGCGTCCCGGAGATCCCCCCCAACCAGCTCAATCGGATAGGGCGCAATCCGGGTCGCGTTCGCGAAGGTCCGCACGAGGACCCGAATCCGACACCCGTGCTCGATGTGGAGCCTCTCCACCAATCGGCCGCCAATGAATCCTGTACCTCCCGTGACAAGCACCGTCTTCCCTTGAAGGTTCATCGGACCAACTCCTCGCAAGCCAGAGCTTCCATCCACGGGAGATGGAGGGGCTCCCGCACATCGTAGCAGGCCCGAACGAGGGAGACGGCTCGGCGTCCCTCTAGGCCGGACACCGCGGGCCGCCCCTCGCCGAGAACCGCATTCCACCAGTCCCGCTGCGTTGCCGCGGTCAGGTCGAGGGGGCGCTGATCGAAGCCTTTATCCAGCGCCTGCCGGCTCACGGTTCCGAGAAGCTCCTCCGAGCCCGCGGCCGGACTTAACCGCACCCGGCCGGAGGTGAGAGCCACTTCCATCGTCCCCCGCTCTCCTTCGACGATCACGGTGTTCCGGAGGCGTCGGGTCCAACTGAACTCGACGGTGCCTTCGCCCCCTCCCGGGGTGGCGAGCCGAGCGAGCGCATCGGATTCGACCCCGCCTCGATCGTTGTCCCGGTATTCCACGACCTCCAGATCGCCGAGCCACCAAAGGAGGAGATCGAGGGTGTGGACCCCCAGGTCAAGGAGAACGCCGCCGCCCGCCGATTCCTTCCGAAAGGGAAAGTCCGTCTTCAGCGGCCAGGAGAATGCGTATCCGTCACGCACATCGAAGGAGCGCACCTCCCCCAGCATGCCCGAATCGATCGCCTGCTTTGCGAAATGGCACTGATGGTAGAATCGCCGGGGCATGCTCACGCCGAGGGTGGCGACCCCCTCCTCGGCGGCCGCGACAAGCGCGTCACACTCCTCCGTCGAGCGGGCCATCGGCTTCTCCAGGAGGACGTGGATCCCAGCCCGAAGGAGGTCGACCCCAATCTCGCAGTGCACGGGCGTGGGAGCGGTGACGATCGCTCCGTCCACCCCGAGATCGAGAAGCTCCCTGTGATCGGCGCAGACCCGCGGCACCCCCAGCTGGGATGCCCAGTGCCGGGCTCGGTTTCCATCCGGGTCCACGACAGCCGCGAGATCGCCGAGCCGGTTGCGCTTCAGCGCCGGAAAGTGCAGGACCTCCGCAACCGCTCCGCATCCCACCACCGCCAATCGCCTCGTCCCCGCGGTTCCTAGTCGTGCCATCAGTCCTCCGGTCGTCTTGGAGGCGTCGGTGCCGCCCCGGTAGGGAGCGACACCGGCGCGCTTTAGGCCACGGCCTCGTCGATTGGCAAGTGGCATGCCGAGGGGACCGGTAATCCCTGTGACGCGGCCCATCCGCACATCTGTGTAGCGGGGCCGCGACACATTGGCACCCGGACGCCACGCGCGGGGGACGCAGGGGCGTCGACTCGAAGGCCTAGGCCTTGTGGAAGACGAGACGACCGACCCGCCCGTCGATCAAGAGACAGCCTGCGATGGCTGCGGATCCGGCCAGGCCCACGACGAGGGAGGGGTGGAACGCGGAGGCGGCCAGGAGGAGGAGGAGCGCCCGCCCGGCGGGACGCAGGGGGCGGTGCGCCTGTCCCTCGAGGGCGGCGGCAAAGGCGGCGAGGGCCAACATGCACATCCCCGCTTTCGTGAGAACGACGGCCCACGGGCCGCCGAGCACGATCTCGGGGTGGACGATCATCAGGAGGGGGATGAGGTACAGTCCTTTCGCGTACTTCCACGCGTGGAGGCCGGTTCGCATCGGATCCGATCCCGCGACCCCAGCGGCGGCGTACGCGGCGAGGCAGACCGGGGGCGTCACGTTCGAGTCTTGGGAGTACCAGAAGACGACGAGGTGCGCCACGAGGACGGGGAGGGCGAATTCCTCCACCAGCGCCGGGCCGGCCAGTACGATGAGGACCACGTAGCTCGCGGTGACGGGCAGACCCATTCCCAGGACGAGGCTCGCGAGGATGAGGAGGAGGAGGGCGAGGAGGAGCTGCCCCTGCGAGAACGAAAGCATGAGGGCAGAGAACCGGAGACCGAGCCCGGTGAGCCCCACGACACCCACGATGATCCCCGCCACCGCGCACGCTGTGGTGACCGGGAGCGTGTTTCGGCCCGCGAGGACGAAGGCGTCCACCAGCGTTCTCCCCGCCTGGACCGGAGCGGCTGGGGCCAGCTTCTCCCAGCGGTCCCACAGCGCCCGGGCCCCCGCCAGCGCGGCAACCGCGACACAGGCCAGAAACCCGACCCGAGCGACCGAAAGCTCCAGCACGAGCGCTCCCACCAGCACGCCCACCGCGACGAGATAGTGCCATCCTCGCCCCAGGACTGGAGCGAGGCGGGGCAGCTCCGTCGCCGGAAGCCCCCGGAGCCCTCTCCTCACCGCCACGAGGTGCACGAAGACGAAAACGGTCCCCAGGTACAGGAGTGCCGGGATGAGTGCGGCCCTCGCCACCTCGAGGTACGGAAGACCGGTGTACTCGGCGATGAGGAAGGCCCCAGCACCCATCACCGGAGGAAGGACCTGCCCCCCCGTGCTCGCCGCGGCCTCGATCCCACCCGCCTCCCGGCCGCGGTATCCCGTCTTCTTCATGAGCGGGATCGTGAAGGACCCGCTCGCCACCACGTTGGCGATGGCGCTCCCCGAGATCGAGCCCAGAGCCGAGGAGGCCAGCACCGCTGCCTTCGCCGGTCCCCCGCGCTGGCGCCCTGTGGCCGCGTAGGCCAGGTCGATGAAGAACCGCCCGGCGCCCGTCACCTCCAGGAGCGCTCCGAAGAGGATGAAGACGAAGACGAATGTCGCCGCGACGCCGAGGGGGATTCCATAGATCCCCTCCTGGCCAAGGTAGAGCTGACCCACGATCCGGCCCGTGTCGTATCCCCCATGACGAAACATGCCGGGGAGGTACGGACCCGCGTAGGCATATACGATGAAGAGGATGCCGATGAGCACGATCGGCCAACCCAGCACCCGGCGGCTCGCCTCCAGGAGCGTGCCCACAGCCACCATTCCCATGAAGATGTCCAACGTGCTCCACGCTCCAGCTCGAACCACGATCGCGTCCAGATTCAAGGTGAGGTAGAGAGCGGCAGCTGCGGATCCCGCCAGGAGGAGGCCATCCACACCCCATGCCAGAAGGCGAGGACGGCCGCGCCCCAACCGACCCCGTGTCGGGACGACGAGGAAGATGAGGACCTGGACGAGGGCCAGGTGGATGGCCCGCTGGTAGAAAAGGCCCAGCGGACGCACGCCCGCCGTGTAGAGTTGAAAGAGGCTCAGGCCGACAGCCACGAGCACGAAGGCCACCGTCGCGACGGTGGCGAGGCCGAGCTCGCGCCGAGGTGCAGGAGTGGGTGGCGAAAGATGGATGCGGCTCACCGGGCGCGCGCGGTCCTACGGGGCCCTGTGGGTGAGGGACTCACGGCCCACGCCGGAGGTGCTCAGGCACGCTATAGCCTTCCTCCTCCAGATGACGAACTGCCCCGGGGTGGAGCGGGATAGGCGAGACCTCCAGGATGTACTCCGCCGAGAGGTGCCTCGCGGAGGGATGGACACCGGCCAACGCGTCCCTTGCATCCAGGAGGATCCGAAGGAGATCGAAGGCCAGCTCCTCGGGCATGTCGGCCCGGACGACCAGGACGTTCGGGGTGCTGAGGGTCGACACGTCCACCGTCTGGCCCGGGTACGTTCCGATCGGGAGGATTTCCGGAGAGAGGGTGGGATCCAGCTCCGCCGCTCGCGCAAGCTCGGACGGTTGAATCGGCACGATTCGGACCGATCGGGCCGTCGCCAGATCCATGATCGAGCTGGTTGGAGGGCCCACGCTCCAGAATCCGGCGTCAATCATACCGTCGCGGAGAGCGTTCGCGGTCTCGTTGAAGTTCAACCGCTCCGGCCGAAGCTCGTCGTACGTCATCCCATTGGCTTCCAGGAGGGTGCGGGCCGCCACCTCCGTTCCGCTCCCCGGGGCCCCCACGGAGACTGTCCGGCCCGACAACTCGGAGAGGGAGGAGACTCCGGTGTCTTCGAGGGTGACGAGGTGCAGGACGTTCGGGTAAAGGGCGGCGAGGGCGAGCACCTGGCCGGGCTCCCTTCCCTCGAACGGACCGGTGGCGTGGAACGCCTGATAGGCGTTCGTGCCCATGGAGAATGCCACCTCCACCCGGTTCCCCATGAGGAGACTCAGGTTCTCCACGGATCCACCCGTCACCTCCGCGACCCCGTCCCGCTCCGGAAGCTCACGTCCCCAGCGGTCCGCCATAGACCCACCGAGAAGGTAGTAGACCCCTCCAGTTCCCCCGGTGGCCACCGCCACGATCCCCGACCGGTCCCCGGGAGCACATCCCGTCACGAGGAACCCAGGGAGGAGAGCAAGGGCCAGGAGGCCGGAGCTACCTCTTCGCATGGGCGCATTCTCTCCCGGAGCGAGCGGGCGGGTTCGCCCCTCGCCCCTTTCCGGTGGATGAGTCGAATGGGTTAGAATGCAGCGTCGATCCCTTCCCGTCGAGAGGAGGGCCGCACACGAATCGGGGACCAGGGCACTCGCAGCTCGGCACCGAGTCCGGAGGAGGACGATGCGACGATGACGGCCCAAGAGGAGAGAGGGCCCCTCGCCGGGGTCCGCATCCTGGATCTCACCCGCGTCCTGGCCGGACCCTTTGGAACCATGCTCCTGGGCGACGCCGGCGCCGAGATCGTGAAGGTGGAGCCCCTGACCGGAGACCAGACCCGTACGTGGGGGCCTCCTTTCGTCGGGGGAGAGGCGGCGTACTACCTCTCCGTGAACCGGAACAAGCGAAGTCTGGCCTTGAACCTGGCGGACCCCCGGGGTCAGGAGGTTCTCCGGCGGCTGGCCAGGGAGGCAGACGCTCTCGTGGAGAACTTCAAGCTCGGTACGATGGAGCGCTGGGGACTCGGATACGCGAACTGTCTCCGTCCCCTCAACCCACGCCTCGTCTATCTCTCGATCTCCGGCTTCGGCCGGCAGGGCCCGTACGCGGAGCGGCCCGGCTACGACGTCATCCTCGAGGCGTTCGGCGGTCTCATGAGCATCACGGGAGAGCCTGATGGGGAACCGATGAAGGTGGGAGTGGCGATCATCGACGTCCTCACTGGTGCTCTTGCGGCGTACGCGGTGGCGGCGGCGCTCCTGGAGCGCGAGCGCACGGGGAAGGGGCAGGAAATCGACCTCTCCCTCCTGGATGCCCAGGTCGCAGCCCTTGCGAACCAGGCGGGCAGCTACCTCGCGTCCGGAGAGGTCCCGAAGCGATACGGCAACAGCCATCCGAGCATCGTTCCCTACCAGGTCTTCCGGGCCCGCGACCGGAGGATCATGGTGGCGGTGGGCAACGACCGGCAGTTCCGTACCCTCTGTGAGGAGCTGGGCCGGCCGGAGCTTGCGGAGGACGCACGATTCAGTACGAACCCGAAGCGGGTGGAACATCGGGAAGAGCTCGTGCCCGAGCTCGAGGCCGCCTTCCGAGAACGGAGCGCCGAAGAGTGGGAGGAAGACCTGAATCCCCTGGGCGTCCCCGTGGCCCCCATCAACTCATTGGACCGTGCCCTCACACATCCTCAAGTTCTCTTCCGCGAGCTGGTCCGAACGGTGTCGCATCCCACCGCCGGCGAGATCCGCATCCCCGGTCCTCCGGTCCGCTTCCCCGGGGGGAGGAAGCAGCGGGTGCATTCGCCTCCCCTCCTGGGAGAGCACACGTGGGAGATTCTCAGATCAGCCGGCTACCGGGACGAGGAAATCCGGGCGTTGGTCGACGCGAAGGTCGTGGGCGAGTGAGACAGCTCGCCTTCCCTTCGCTTGTCCGCCGATGAGCTCTCTACATACGTTGCCTTCTCGCACCACAGGGCCATTGGATCGTGCCCGGCATCCAATCCAGAGAACCAATGTCAGAGCGGAGGGGGAACCATGCATGCGACGATTCGGAACAACCATTGCCCACCCGGGGGGGCGCACCTGTCCCCCTCGACGGTCTTCCTGTTCGGGGTGGTCTTCGCCGCGGCGCTGGCGGTCCTGGCAGGGGATCTGAACGCTCAGACCAATCCGTTCCGGCCGGACTCCGAATGGGGTGAGCTTCCCGACGGGAGGGAATGGGGGGCGGTGAGCGCAATATACCCCGCGCCGGACGGGAATCTCTGGGTGGCCGAGCGGTGCGGCGTGAATAGTTGCGTGGGATCGGACCTTGATCCGGTCCTCTTGATGGACACCGACGGGAACGTCCTGAGGAGCTTCGGGGCGGGACTGATCAGTTGGCCCCACGGGATCTTCGTCGAGCCGGACGGAAGCGTCTGGATCACCGACGCGATGGTGGGCGATGCCGAGGACTACGGTCTGGGCCACTCCGTGATGAAGTTCAGCCCTGAAGGCGAGCTGCTGATGACGCTCGGGACACCGGGGACGGCTGGAGATCCGCCCGAGTTTCTGAATCGTCCCTCGGATGTGCTGGTTGCGCCGAACGGAGAAATCTACGTCGTGGACAACCACGGCACTGACCCACCGAATCGGATCGTGAAATACGCACCGGATGGGACCTATCTCGAGACCTGGGGCGAGACCGGATTCGGTCCGGGCCAGCTTCACGACCCCCACGCGCTCGCGATGGACTCACAGGGACGACTCTTCGTGGGCGACAGGAAGAACAATCGGATCCAACTCTTCGACCAGGACGGAAACTTCCTCGAGTTCTGGACCCAGTTCGGCCGACCGAGCGGGATCTTCATCGACGAGAACGACAGGATCTACGTAGCGGATTCCGAGTCGAGCCTGGCCGACGAGGCTCACCAGGGCCGCCGCAATCCGGGATGGGAGCGGGGCATTCGCATCGGGGACGCTCGTACGGGGTGGGTGGACTACTTCATTCCGGACAGTCACCCGGATCCCAACGAATCGGGTACGAGCGGGCCGGAAGGAGTGGCCGTGGACGCCGACGGCAACGTGTACGGAGGTGAGGTGCTGCAGCGCAGAGTGGTCAAACACCATCGAATCCGACCGTAGGAGACTCTACGGCAGACCGGAAGCCCCTCCAGGAAAATTCCTAGAGGGGGTGGTCGCGAGGCACTCGCACCACGTACGTACCGGCGATCTTGTCGTGCCAGGTTCGGTTCTGCGGATCCACCAGGATCCAGAGGCCGCCGATCCCCGCTGCCGCCAACGAAAAGATGCTGGAGAGCCCACGCACCAGGGCATCCGCGAAGTTCGGCGGCTCCGAGTCGGATCGGACGATGCGGAGCCTGCACACGATGCCGCCCACAGTGGTGGCCTTCCAGCTCCAGAAGGCGATGTGGTACGCGAGGAGCCACAGGAGAAAGGTTCCAGGACGCTGGGTGATGCCCAGGAGGCTGGTCGCGACGGCCACGAGCAGCAGATCCAGCAGGAACGCGCCGAAGCGGGGAGCGAACCCGGCGAAGGGAAAGAGGGGTCGGTCGGGGTCCGGCATCGGAGGGACCTGGGCCCTGGAGCCGACGTCCTCATCCTCGGTCGATTGCGGGCCAGGGGACTCCGAGTATTCGGACTGAGGCGCGGAAGCCGGGTGGGGTTCGGATGCAAGGGAACCCGAAGAAGACACCTCTTCCCGCTCCAGGGTGGGGCTTTCTCGAGCCAGGCCCTCGACGAAGGCCAGGGTGACCGCACCCAGGCCGAGAAGGCCCACCAGCATCCACGTCACCATACCGAGCACCGGAATCAGGTACGCCAGTACCAGGACGGCGGACCCGATCCCCAATGAGCGAAGCCCCTCGAGCCGGGTCTCCTCCGGTCCTTCCACCATCAGCCGGCTTCCCAGCCAACGGATGACCGCCACTCGACCAAAGACACCTGCGATGAACAGCGCGGAGAGGGCGAAGGGGAGGACTGCGATGCCCACCACAGAGACCGTGAGGATGAAGGAGACCGGTCCGATGAGAAACAACACCAGCAGGCCCACCAGCGAAGTGCTGAGGGGCCGTTCCGAGAGAACTCGCGAACAGGTGCGAAGCGGACGGTCGAAGAGGAGGCTGAGCACCAGGTAGAAAAAAAGAGTGCCTCCCACGGCGAGCCAGACCCACCCCAGATCGGGGACCAGGGGCCGTCCCCAGAGCAGTCCTCGCGTGAACCAGGGGAGCACCGCGGTCATCTGGTCGCCCAGAGCCGCGGTCCCGATGACGACCTCCTCTCCTCCCGCCAGGAATCCAGCGGGCAAATCGGCGCCGCCGGCCACCACCACGAGGTCCCCTGCCACTTCCGCACCCGGCTCCACCTGGGTACGGCCGGCCACGTTCACCACGCTTCCCCCGACCGATGCGCTGGGTCCGAGGCTCAAGGCTCCCAAGACCACCACCACGTCCCTTTCCACGCGCCCCTCGATGGAGGCGGACCCCATCACCAGGACCACTTCCCGAACCACCTCGTCGATCCCCACCGTGTGATCGACACCTACGCGAACCACGGTGCGAGGGCTATCGGGCCCGGTCTGATACGCCGGGAGCTGGGTCGCGGTGGCGAGGCTGGTCAGTGCGGAGAGGAGGCCCAGGACGAGAACGGCGCGCACGTTGAGTTTCATGTTTGGAGAGGCCCTCCTCGGGCCGTATTGAAGATGGCCGTGCCCACGACCAGGATGAGAGCGAGCATCACCAGGACGATGGCCAGAACCAGCTCCATCACCGGTGCTTCAAGCGTGCCGATCACCGAGACGAGGGCACGGACGGACGGGTCGCCGAGGGACCCGAGTGTGTCGCCCAAACGCGTTCGTTCCAAGAAGCCGAACCCGCGTCCCGTCACCGGACCCTCCACCACGGCCAGCCCTCGATGGATGACCACCACGAGGAATCCGAGAAGTGTGGCCCAGGCGATCCGCCATCCAACAGGCCAGCTTCGCCAATCCTGGGTTCGCCGAGAATGGACGACCGGGTTTCCGGCCGCCTGCAGAACGCGCGGCAGCAACCCGGGCGGCGCCTTCGGCTCAGGGAGGCGTAACAAAGCCCTGGCTACCGCTCGTTCCAACTCCAGATCTTCGGGATCATTCACGTTTATCGTCGCTCTCGATGTGTGCTTTCAAGGCCCTTCGGCCTCGGTGGATGTCGGTCTTCACCTTTCCCAGCGATATGCCCAGCGTGCCGGCGATCTCCCGGTAGCTCATCTCTTGAAAGTGATACAGCACCACAGGCACCCGTTGATGCTCAGGGAGCTCCCGGAGGGCCCGCTCCAGCGCCGGAATCCGGGGGTCGGTGGGCTGATCGGCTGTCGCCGCAGCGGTCTCGGCGGCTCCTCCGCCGCTGGCAGATCGATCCGCCATGATCCCCCCAGCGTTCCGGGGCTCCCGGTCACCTTCACGGCCCAACTCGCTGAAGAGAGACCAACGAGCCCGGTGTCTGGACAGGTGATTGAGGCACAGGTTTCGGGTCGTCGTCTTGAGCCAACCGGCAGCAGCCGGATTCCCATCCAGGGTCTCAAAATGCTCGAAGGCACGAAGAAAGACCGTCTGCGCCACGTCTTCCGCTTCGGCGGGCCCTCCAAGCAGCCGGACGGCGGTTGCGAAGACCATGTCCTGGAAGCGGAGCACAAAGGCTTCGAACGCACCGTGGTCGGTCATCTGAAGGTCGTCTCTCGATCGGGCATCACTGGGAGGACACGGCGGATGTCCCGAAGGTTTCAGATGCCGCTCCGTCGAACCACATGCTTCGGGCGACTCGAAGCAATCGAGCGCTCCGCGAACGGAGGATCTTGGCTCGGCGGCCGCTCCCAGATCGAGGAGGTCTCGTCCTACGGCCTTCGACCGAGGCTCTGCGTGGCCATGGCGCGCGGTTGCTCGGGTGGGAGATGCCACGGCGCCAGAGGTCCGAAGCGGGTGGGCGAGGCCGGAGTTGTCGACTCAGCCTCCGCGAGCACGGGGGGCGGCGACAATTCCGAGGGAACCAGGAAGAGCCCTCGCCGCCGTGCCCACCTCCCCGCCGAAGGCATGCTCGTCCAACGAATCACCGGGACCGCGAACACGAGCCCGGCGAGGATCGGGCTCATCCAGACGAGAAGAGAAGGTTCATGAAAGAGGGTGAGTCCCGTCCACCCGACGCCGATGACGGTGATCGCTACCGTCTGCCTCCACGCCTCCGTCCAGGAGATCGCCCGTCCGTCCCGGTTCTGGGGATCCCATCCGACGCCGCGCCCCCGGAGAAAGCTCAGCACGAAGTGGCTGTGGTACACCATCATGATGGGGGTGACGATGATCGCGGCGATGGTTTCGAGTAGCGTGCTGGCAATCAGGCGTCCCGAGCCACCATACCGTTCCGGGTGCCTTGCCAACGCCAACCCCATCGCCAGAAACTTGGGCAGGAAGAGAACCACAAGGACGACCGCGAGAAGTGGGACCACCACGCCTGCCTCCCAGGAGGGCCACCCCATCCGCTGCGACATGCTCACCGCTCCGTGCGGCCCACCTCCGGCCCTCGGAAGGAGAGCGTAGGCGGTGCCCGCCATGAGCATGAGCATCCAGAGGGCCGATGCGACGTACCCCATCGCTCCCACTGCGAAGTGCATCCGGCTCGCGTGGTGCAACCCGGGCGTTCGGAGAAGCTTGAGGTGCTGGAGGTTCCCCTGGCTCCACCGTTGGTCCCGCTTGGCGTAGTCGAGAATATTGCCCGGCACCTCCTCGTAGCTTCCACCGGTGGTGGGAAGTAGATAGATCTTCCAACCCGCCCTTCTCAGGAGAGCAGCCTCGACGAAATCGTGGCTGAGGATCTCACCTCCCCGGGGAGGTCGGCCCGGAAGGACCGGCAGCCCGCAGTGGTCCGTGAAGGGCTTCACCCGGACGATGGCGTTGTGTCCCCAGTAGTTCCCCGAGTCCGTCTGCCAGAAGCTGATCCCCGTGGCCAGAATCGGACCATAGAGCCATCGCCCGAACTGGAGGATCCGCCCGAACAGCGTGTCCCGGCGAACGGGTGTGGGAAGCGTCTGAAGGAGCGCCGCGTCGGGATTCGCCTGCATCGTGCGGACCAGGTCCACCAAGGTCGTGCCGTCCATGACGCTGTCCGCGTCGAGGACCACCATGAAGTCGTAGCGGGTTCCCCAGCGCTGACAGAAGTCCTGGATGTTCCCGGCCTTACGGCCGGTGTTCGAGGAGCGCCGACGGTAGTAGGCTCGGATCGGGCCGTCGAAGTCGCGGCGGAGCTCGGCCCAGGTCGCTTCCTCTTCCAGGGCGATGTCCGGATCCGTCGTGTCGCTCAGCAGGAAAGCGTCGAAACGATCCCCTTCACCCGTCCGGGCCAGGGAGCGGAGGGTCGCCGCCAGTCCGGCTGTCACCCGCCGCGGGTCCTCGTTGTGAACGGGCATGACCAGCGCCGTCCGCGTCACGATCGGTGTCTCCCCAGCCGATCGGGGCGTCTTGAGCAGTGAGAGGGGATCCCGGCCTGCCGCCAGGAGGCAGAACCCCACCGTGCCGGTCCAGAACGCCATCGTGATCCAGCAGAAATTGAGCGCGAAGAGGACGATAATCGCCAGCTCGAGTGCTCCCCCGACGGTCGAGTCGGATCCGCCCACAACGTGGGCCATCATCGCCACTGCGACTGCAGTGGTCGTGGCTACCAGACCAAAGAACAGCCAACGCCTCGCCCGTATCAGCGGTGGACGAATCCGAGTGGTTGCGCACGTGCTCCCGGCCGGGGAGCCTCCATTGTGCGCGAACCCGTCCGGACTCACCATGGTTCAGTGAACGGGGGTCGCGGTTCAGGGAACCGGGGTCGCAGCGGGGAGTCCGGGTCGGGCACGGCTCGTCCGGGTTCGGGAAGCTGGAGTCGGGAGAACAGCATGAGGAACGTTAGGACCAGATCATCAAGGGGTGGTCCCGACAACGGCCAGGCACCCGCCGTCGAGACCCGGCTCACGCTCCGGAGAATCCTCAGGTTGTCGGCTGCGTTTCTGCTTGTCAACGCGCTCTTCCTCCCCCCAGTCTGGATCCTGGACGGCTGGGTGGGATCGCGCTGGCTCGTGCTGGAAGCCGTCTTCCTCGTCGCCCTCTTCGCGCTCCTGCCGGCGAACCGCTGGAATCGCATCTTCGCGACCGCAGGGGGCGTGGCGGTCGTCCTTCTGGCCGTCCTCATCGCTGCAGACACCACGCTCCTCATGAGCCTCGGCCGCCCGCTGAACCTCCTTCTGGATCTAGGGATCGCGCCCTCGGTCCACCACCTCCTCGCCGGAATGCTCGGCGAGTCGATGGGGATCGCCGCGCTGATCGGAGCCGGCCTCGGGGCGATCGGCATTGCTGTGGCGCTTGCGCTTCTCCTGAACGCACCCGACCGGACTCCACCGCCTGGAAACCGGGTCGGGCGCTGGGCGGCGGGGATCGCCATGTGCGCCTTCCTCGCTCCCCTACTGGCTTTTGGGGACCGGGTTCCGGTGATCGGCCCGAGGACGGCGGCACCGGCGGTGCACGTGGCGGCTCAGCAGGCGAGCCAGCTCCGGGACCTGCTGGGCGAGAGGGAGAGATTCGCGGCAGAGGCGACCGCAACCGCCGCATCCCTCGAGGGAATTGTGGATCCGCTCGGATCGCTGGGCGACAAGGACGTGCTCCTCGCATTCATCGAGTCCTACGGGATTTCGGCCCTGGACGACCCTCGCTACGCTCCCGTTCTCCAACCCCGCCTCGACGACATGGAGGCCCGCATGTCCGCCGCCGGGCTTCACGTCGTGACGGGCACGCTCGCTTCCCCTACGCGGGGTGGACAGTCCTGGCTCGCGCACGGCACGATGCTCAGCGGCCTGTGGCTCGACAGCCAGCTCCGCTACGACCTGCTCGTCGCGACGGGCCGGCGGACGCTTATCGACGACTTCCGTGCGGTGGGGCACCGCACTGCGGCCGTGATGCCCGCGATCACCCTGGCCTGGCCCGAAGGGGAACGCTTCGGATACGACGAGATCTTTGCGTTCGACCGGATGGAGTACGCCGGACCGCCCCTCAACTGGGTCACGATGCCGGACCAGTACACCTGGTCGTTCCTGGAGCGGCGAGTCCGCGCCGGTGGATCCGACCGACCCCTATTCGCAGTCATCGGGCTCATCAGCAGCCACGCGCCCTGGACGCCGATCCTGCCGGTTCTCGACGACTGGGACGGAATTGGCGGGGGCAGCGTATTCGCCGGGTGGGCCGACGCGGGAGAGCGACCGGAGGAGCTTTGGCGGGAACCGGACCGGGTCCGGGACCACTTCGCACTTTCCGTGGACTACGCGGTCCACGCTATGGTCGCCTACGCGGAGCGATACGTGGACGAGCGCGTCCTCCTGATTGCCCTCGGCGACCATCAACCCGCTCCCCTGATTACGGGAGACGGCGCCGCCCCGGACGTGCCCGTGCATGTCATCAGCGGGGATCCCACTCTCCTGGCTCCCTTCCTGGATCTGGGGTTCCGACCCGGGGCACGGCCCCATCCGGGACTGGAGCCGCCGGGCATGGACGAGTTTCGGGGTTGGTTCGTTGCCGCCTTCGCCGGAGCGAAGACCCGGGAGGACGGACGTTGACCCTGGACTCCCTGGGCACCTACGACGCGACCCGGGACGCCGTGCGCGGCATCTGTCGGTCGTACGGACGGGCCCGCGTCCTGGACATCGGGTGCGGGGACGGGAGGCTTCTGGCGGCCCTCGCTCCCGACATCGCCTCTGGTTGGGGAATCGACATCTCGACTGAGAGACTGCGGGAGGCCCGTCAGGCCACGGGCGGCCATCCCCACTTGGAGTTTCGAAACATGCCGGTGGAGAGGTTGGCGCAGGAGGAAGGAGAGCCCTTCGACGTCGTCCTTTTCGTGGGGTCGCTCGAGCACATGCAAGACCCATTGCGGGCCCTGGCCGCCGTGAGGTCCTGGATTCGCCCGGGCGGCCGCGTCGTCGTGGCGGCGATCGCCCCTCGGGCGCCTCACGCGATCCTCTCCCGATGGTGGCTGCGGGGAAGCGATAATCCGGTCGTCCAGCATCTCGGGATCGAGGGACTACGCGTGATCGCGCAACCGGCAGGATTCGAAGTGGACCGGATCGTCGACCTCCGTCGGGGATCGCGGCGGGGATGGGCGGCCCGTGCGCTACAAGGCCTCCTGTCGGTCTACGACGCCCTGGGCGGACCGACCCGAGCCGTAATCCTCCGACCGACGAACGATGCGTCTGGATGAAGCGCTTGGGCTCCTTCGGTCGCTGGCCCTGTACCGGAGGCCGGGCCGGCAGCGGAGGTTGAGACAGCTCTATGGCCCCTTCGTCGGCAACGGCGACCTGGTATTCGACGTGGGCGCCCACCTGGGCGACCGCTCGGTCGCATTCGCGGCGCTCGGGGCCAGGGTGATTGCGCTGGAGCCCAATCCACGCATCGCCCGCTGGCTGGAGCGGCTCGTCGCCGGACACGATCGGATCCACGTGCGCAGGGAGGCCGTTGGGCGCCATGAAGGGCGGGCAGAGCTCGCCCTCAGCCGCCGCACCCCGACGGTTGCGACCCTGGCTCGGGCATGGCGGGAGCGAATGCCCGACCTCGACCCGGCATTCCGGCACGTCCGCTGGGAGGAGGTGGTGGACGTGCCCGTCACCACGCTGGACGCGCTTGTCGAAGAGCATGGGCTCCCTCGCTTCTGTAAGATCGATGTGGAGGGATACGAAGCCGAGGTGCTGGCTGGCCTCAGCCACCCGGTGGACGGGATCTCGGTGGAGTTCCTTCGGGGAGACCTGAAGGGGGCGGTCGAGTGCGTCCGTCGGCTCGAGTCCCTGGCAGCCTATGAGTTCAACACCGTCCTTGGAGAGGGGCGGAGCTTTCGCTTCGACCGCTGGCAGTCCGCGGAAGCGACGGTCGCCTGGTTGCACGCCGGCGGGGACGGCGCACCTTCTGGAGACATCTATGCGAGGCGGCTGCACTGAGCCGGTGGCTATCCGCACCGTCCGCCCCCACCCCCACCCTCACCCTCACCCGAGGAGAAAAGCCCGCCCATGGATGAGGCACAATTTCCGTCCTGGCAGTCCCTCACGTCGGTCGAGGCCGAGGAGTTCGCCGAGCTGGATCCCGTGGTCATCCTTCCCGTCGCCGGGGTGGAGCAGCACGGGCCGCATCTGCCCCTCTCGACCGACCTGGAGATCGGACTCGGCCTCCTGCGGAACGCGCTAGGGCGCCTTCCGGCGGATTTTCCCGTGCGGGTGCTCCCACCTCAGGCCGTAGGGGCCAGCCCCGAACATGCTTCGTTTCCGGGAACGCTCGACCTGGATCCGGAGTGCCTGGCGGCCGTGACCGAGCAACTCGGGGCGGCGGTCGCCCGCTCTGGCATCCGACGACTCGTGCTGCACAACAGCCACGGCGGCAACCGCCATATCCTGCGGATTGCGGCGTTGCGCCTCAGACAGGAGCACGGGCTGTTCGTCGTGACGGCCGACTACACGCGTTTCCCACGGCCCGCATCCGTCGACCTGCCAGAAGAAGAGTGGACGCACGGACTCCACGGAGGCGCAGTGGAAACCGCCATGATGATGCATCTTCGACCGGAGCTGGTGTCCATGGATCGTGCTCCGGAGCCTCACGGTCGCGACGCCGGTGGGAAGCCGGGGTGGATCGGGCCGGAAGGCATCGCTCCCTTCGCTTGGCTCGCGGAGGACGTGGAAGACTCCGGGATCTCGGGCGATCCGCGTCTGGCCAGTGCGGCCATCGGCGAGAAGCTCGTGAAGCACCACGGGCGCATCCTGGCCGAAGTGATCCGGGAGGCCCGGCACTTCCCACTCGAACGACTTCGTTGAGCCCCGACTACCTGTCCTTCCGGCTCCCAGACAGCATCTCTTCCAGCCAGTGGCCCGCCCGTCGGGCCTTCGCGCTGACATAGGGAAGATTGTGGGCGTTCAACGATCCGTGTAGCGGAGTGCGGGCATCCACGCGGATTCCGTTCACCTCCATGGCGCGGACCTTGTCAGGATTGTTCGTGAGGAGCCGGATCCGGTCGATTCCCAGATGCCGCAGGATTCCCGCCGCCGCCTCGTACCCCCGCTCGTCGGGGCCGAAGCCCAGGGCGCAGTCCGCGTCGACGGTGTCCAGCCCCTCCTCCTGGATCGCGTAGGCGCGGAGCTTGTTCGCCAACCCGATGCTTCGTCCCTCGTGGGCAAGGTAGAGCAAGACCCCGCAGCCGACCCGCGCGAAGGTCTCGAGGCTTCTCCGGAGCTGCTCGCCGCAATCGCACCGAAGGCTCCCGAGGAGGTCCCCCGTGATGCATGCGGAGTGGAGCCGCACAGGAACCGCATCGGACCAGGAATCGAGATCTCCCAGGACCACCGCGACATGTTCGAAGAGCCCGTTGCCCTCGCGAAAGAGCATGACCCGTGCGTCCTCCGCCTGCTCCAACGGCACCCGGGCGCCGCTCACGTAGCGGACCCGCGTGGACGTCGGCGACGTGATCGACCGGATCTCATCGGCGGACACGGCCAGCCGCGAGTCGCCTGCCGACCAACCAGACCGGGGCGGGCACGAATCCCGCTCGACAGAGACCGACACGACGGCGGGGAGAAGTCGTCCCACCCGGGCGAGCTCCACTCCTGCGGCCTCCGCCTCGGTGGCCGGGCTCAGACGAACGTCATGGGGGGCATGGTTGCCTGCGGCGCTGGACAGTCGCAAGATCTCCTCGGGGCTGGAGCTCCCGTTCAACCCGATGCGCACGTGCGCGCCGCCGTCCTCGATCCGCGAGCCACGCTCGTCAGGCCCTCCGGCTCCATCTCCGTTGGTGGGAGCCCATTTCATGGCGGCGACGCGGTAGCCCGTCACCACGAGGCGCGGGTCGGAGTGACCGAGCCGCTTGAGGCACGAAAGCACGCGAGGTTCGAGGCCCTCGACTGCGGCGATAAGCACCGCGGAGTCGGCTGTGGTCACGAAGATCGGCCTTCCGCGCTGAAGCTCGAAGAGACCCCGTTCCGCCTGGTGCATGACTTCCATCCGCAGACTCCCTGGGAGGGTGGCGTTCCCTTGCACAGCACGATCGACGAGAAGACGGCGTGGAAGCTGCTCCTGGCTCTGACTTCACCCGCCCACGCTCGAGCGGACCGAACCGACCGATCCCTCGGTAGCCGGTCGACCGACGGACATCGCTTGGGCGTCGAGCCGACCGGTGCCTGGCAAGCTTCGTCGCCGACCACCCGGGAGGCAAGCGACCTCCTCGACCTCCTCGTTCCGCTCCAGACCCTCGGAACATGGGCAGTCGGCCAACTCGGACAGAGCCTGGACGGCCGGATCGCCACGGAAACGGGGCATTCCCACTACGTGACGGGACCGGAGGACATCCGACGGCTCCATCGAGTCCGGGCCTTGGCGGACGCCGTGGTGGTGGGCGCGAGCACGGTCGCCATCGACGATCCCCGCCTCACGGTTCGCGAGGTTGACGGAGAGAACCCCGTTCGCGTGGTCCTGGATCCGAACGCCCGCCTACAGTTCGACCGCACACTCTTCCGGGACGGCGCCGCGGATACTCTCGTGGTCCGGAGTGCGGGCGTCCGTGCTCCCCCTCCGCCGAGACCCGCCGAGGTCGTGTACCTTCCCTCTGACGGACCCTACGGATTCGATCCGCACGCGACGCTGCGGATGCTTCGGTCCCGCGGCCTGGAGCGCGTGCTCGTAGAGGGCGGGGGCGTCACCGTTTCCCGATTCCTCCAGGCCGGAGCGCTCGATCGTCTGCACGTGGCCGTGGCGCCCCTCCTGATCGGGTCGGGTCGACCGTCCCTCACCCTGGATTCCGTCGCCACGCTCGGCCAGGCCCTCCGCCCCCCCTGCCGGCACTTCCAGCTGGGGCGGGACATCCTCTTCGACCTAGACCTCACCTGACCCGAGCCTCACCTGTTTCCGAGCCCCACCCGGTTCGGGGAAGGGCCAGGAGGTCCAGGTGCCCGACGTGGAGAGTCTCGTCAGCGGCCAGCGTTCGCCGGCGTGCGGCCCAGGCCTGGATTCGGTCCGCATCCCGGGGCCGCTCCTCCGTCGCGGCGCGTTCCCACCCGTCCACGAGAGCGCGGACGAGCGGCTGGTCGGCCGGGCCGAGACGCCAGGGACTCGGCGCCATCCACGTCCGATATCCCGCTTCCCGAAAGAGACGCTCCGCCATCCGGGTGGCCGTGGGGCCCAGCGCCGGCCCCAGCCCCTTTTCCCGAAGCTGGTGAGCGTTCACGGCACGCAGCACGAAAGCGTCGTCCGGGTCCCCTGACTGAAGCGAGTCCGGTGACTGGGAGAGCCAGCGAAAGACGCCGTCGTAGCTGAGGCTGAAGTGGGCACCGCACCCGGACGCCCGGCAGGCATCCACGAGGGCGGCGAGCCAGGACTCCGAGGTGAGGTCGAGAAGCGCGGAGGCGGTGACCAGGTCCGTGCGTGCCACGGCCGGAGCTGCATCGGTCGCCAGATCGCCCTGCACCGTGCGGATCCGGATGCGGAATTCCGGCCCGATCTCCGGAACCGATGCCGGGTCGGGAGGACGGACCGCCGCAAGGAGCGATGCGTCGCGGTCCAGCAGGACCCACGCCTGGTGGCCGGGCAGGTGGAGTGCGAGATGCCGCAGATTGGAACCTGTTCCGGCTCCCAGGTCCAGAACCCGGCGCCACTCCCGCTCCACCCACGCCTCCTGCAGAAGCCCGAGCAGCGAGCCGGCCCGCGACCGGCGATCGACCGGCTCCCGAAGGCTGAGCCAGGCGACGTCGAACGAGGAGTGGGCCCGCCCGAGGTCGGAGGCGGACGGGGCGTCCCCGTCCTTGGTGGCCGCATCGGGGATAAGCTCGTCGAGGGCCTGGGCGAAGGCTCGAGCGCAGTCCCTCCAATCCGGGAGGCGCGCGGCGTGCCGACGCGCCGCCGCGGCGAGCTCCTCTCTCCGGCTTCGCCCCTCAGGATCCGGGGCGAGAAGGGAACGAAGTGCCGACGCAAAGGCTCGGTCGTCGCCCGGGGGGACGAGGACGCCCGCGTCGACCGGTACCGTGTCCGGGATCGCCCCGGCGGTCGTGGTTACTACCGGGAGGCCCCGAGCCAGCGCCTCCGTGAGCGCCATCCCGTACCCCTCGTGGTGGGACGCGAGGGCGAACACCGAAGCGGATCGGTACAGCTCCTCCACCTCCCCGTCCGAGCGCTCCCCGGTGAACCGAACCCGCGCACCCAATCCCAGCGCGGCGACGTCGTCCTGAACGCGCCGGGCGTACGCGGGATCCCGTTCGAGGCTCCCGACGCATACGCAGCTCCACTTCAGGTCCGCCAGGCGGGCCAGGGCCCGGAGAAGCACGTCGTGCCCCTTGCGAGGGGTCACCGCCGCGACGCACAGGACGCGGGGCGGCGCATCGGGGTCCGGTTCCGGCGCCCTTTCCGCCGGATCGGTGCCAGGGGGCACGGTCCGGATCTGTTCGGACAGGACGCCGTAGCCCTCGATTTCCCTCGCCGTGTGCTGACTCGTGACCACGACGCCGCGGCACGCGACCAGCGCCTCACGCTCCAACCTCCGGAGACGCTCCCTCGTGGACCGAGCCGCCCCGGTCTCGTTCGCGAGAGGGTGGTGGACGAGCGCCAAGATCCGCAGGCGGTCCCGGTGCCCGCACACAGCGCCCGGAAGCGCCCCGAGCGCGAGACCGTCGATGACGACCCTGGATCCGTCCGCGATCCCGGTGAGGGCCCGGTCCAGACGATCCTCCGCTGCGGCGCCCGGATCCGGGAACGATCCCTGGAGCTCGTGGACATCCACGGTCCATCCGAGCTCACGGAGTCCGTCCACGACACGCGCATCGTACCGGTATCCCCCCGTAGCCTGGTCCAGCGCTCCGGGAACGACCAGGTGCAGCCTGCGAGAGGTCACAGCGGCCCCTCGAAGCCCGCCCAGGCCACGTGCGACTCGTGCAGCGTGACACGGATCGAGTCGAGCCCCCGCGCGTCCTCCCCCAGGTCCCCCCCACGGATCGCCACCGCCAAGCGCTCGAAGATCTCCCGCGCAAGAAACTCCGTCGTGGTGTTTCGGCCTTCCAGGGAAGGTTCCTCGTCGAGGTTCCGGTAGTTCAAGTCGGAGAGGACCGTCCGGAGGAGCTGCGACGCGGCGCCGATGTCGACGACGATCCCGTTGCGATCGAGCTCCGATCGGAAGAAGGTCGCGTCGACCACGTACGTGGCGCCGTGGAGGTTCCGCGCGGGACCGAACACCTCACCATCGAGGCTGTGGGCGATCATGATGTGGTCCCGGACGGTCAGGTTGTACATCATCGGTGGCGTCTCCTTCGTTGGAGTCGGCATGATCTCGGTGCTGGCACTCGCGACCGCACGGGATCAGCCTTCGGGGCAGTCAGCCATCGGGATAGCGGATGCGATGGCAGAGTGCCCTCGAGCCCGAGCGGCTCAGCTCGTCCATCACCCGCGGGAGCTCGTCGAAGTCGCTCTCCCCGCTGACCAGGTGGTCCAGCCGGGAATCGTCTCGCAGGAGCGTGAGACCGAGCTCCATGCGCCGGGCAGCGTCCCAGCGGGGCACCCGCTCCGGCGAAAGCCGGGAAACCTGGCTCGACTGGATTCGGAGGCGGCGGTGGTGGAACGCTTCTCCCAATGGCAGCTCCACTGCGCGGTCTCCGTACCAGCTCAGCTCCAGAACCGTGGCCTCGTCGCCCGCTGCCCCAAGGGCGACACGAAGCCCTTCGGGCTCCCCGGACGCGTGGATCACGAGGTCCGCCGAGCCTTCCGGCGGCGGGTCGGTGGTGAGACGGAGGCCGAGCGCACGGGCGACCGGCTCCCGCCCCGGGTCAACGTCCACGACCGTCACCTCAGTTCCGGGAATCCGTCGACAGAGCCACGCCGCGAGGAGACCAATCACCCCACCGCCGATCACCACCACGCGATCTCCCACCGCTGGCCGCCCGTCCCACACTCCGTTCACCGCAGTCTCCATCGCGGCGGCGAGCACGGCCCGCCCCGGAGGCAGACCGTCGGGAAGCGGAGTTACCGCCGTCGCGGGCACCCGGTAGAGGTCCTGGTGCGGATGGAGGCAAAAGACCCATCGACCGTCCAGCTCCCGCGGAGGGGGAGCGGCACCGGCCTCGGAATCCTTCACCACGCGACCCACACTCGCATATCCATACTTGAGCGGAGCCGGGAAGCGACCCTCCTGGAACGGCGCCCGCATCACCTCGTGCTGGGACGCGGGTACCCGTCCCCGGTAGACGAGAGACTCGGTGCCCCGACTGATCGCGGAGAAGGCGGCGCGAACGAGAACTCGACCGGGTCCAGCCGGACCGAGCTCGCTGGGCACGATCTCGCCCACGCCCGGGCTCCGGATCCAGAAGGCTCGAGCGGTGTTCGTCATCGGCATGGTGGACTCGAGCTGCGTGGTACCGTGGGGTGGCGGGTGACTCCCGTACGCCAACCTCTACCGGGAGGGTCCGGTGATCGCCCGCGCCGTTGGCCGGTGGCGGCCGACCTCGCGGCGGGCCTCATTCCGCTCGTGGGCCTTACCGTGGCAACGTGGTGGATCCTGGCGCTCTCGGCCACCTATCTCTTCCGCGCCATCGCGCTGTACCTCGTGGCCTCCGCTCTGATCCTCCTTCGCATTCCGCCTGATGCAGGGGGTCCGGGCATGGGCTGGGCGAACCGGGTGACGCTCGCCAGAACCACACTCGTCCTTCCGGTCGCGGGGCTCGTCGTTCACCCGGGTGCGATTGGACCCCTCGGATACTGGTGGGCCCTCGGGGTGGCCGGCATCGCGATGGTTTTGGACGGGGTCGATGGCCGGGTCGCGAGGAGGACGGCGACGGTATCCGACTTCGGGGGCCGCTTCGACATGGAGCTCGACGCCTTCCTCCTCCTGGCACTCTCCATCCTCGTCTGGCAGAGCGGGCAGGTCGGTCCCTGGGTGATCTTGATCGGCGCGCTCCGTTACCTGTTCGTCGGAGCAGGATGGTTCCGGCCCGCGCTTCGGAATGAGCTCCCACCCAGTCGCCGTCGCCAGACCATCTGCGTGGTCCAGGGTCTCGCTCTCCTGGTCTGTCTCGCGCCGGCAGTGCCTTCGACCTGGGCGAGCCTCGTCGCCGCGGTCGCGCTCGGCCTCCTGGTGTGCTCGTTCGCGGTGGACGTCTGGTGGCTCCGTCGCCGAAGCCCGGTGCAGAGCACGATTCCGGTGTGCGCCGGGCGACATCGGCGCGGGCCAGGGGAGGATCAGGCAGGGCCTCCGAGACCGGAACGGAGCGGTTTTCCTCGTCGAGAATAGCCCTCGAGTTGCAGGGGCCATGTTTGCGTCCCCGCTCCTCTGGTGGAATACTGAGGGTAGCCGCGAGTTGTTGGACATTCGACCCGTTCGCGCCCAGGCAATGCCCGCACAGAAGCCGCCTGCCGTGCCCAACCTCCAGGAGGGAGAGAGACGATGTTCGGTCGACCCCGAGCCCGAGCCACCGTGCTCCCGTTCATGATCCTTCTCATCGCAGCCCCGGCCCTCCAGGCCCAGATGGAGGCTCCCCCTGCGGAGCCTCTGGCCGAGTGGGGACCGATCTCCATCAATATGGAGGAGATTGAATACCCCTTCCCGGTGGACTACCTGAACCTGAGGCTCTACGGCGAGGACGTTCGGGTCGCGTACATGGACGTGGCCCCGACCGGCTCGCCCAATGGGCGAACCGTCGTGCTCCTCCACGGCGGAAGCTACTACAGCTTGTACTGGGGCCCGCAGATCGAGGCGCTAACCGAGGCGGGCTTCCGCGTGATCGCCAAAGACCGAATCGGGTGGGGCAAGTCGTCCAAGGCGATCCTTCCCTACAGCTGGAACCTGCACGCCTCGAACACTGCAGCGCTCCTCGACCATCTCGGCGTGGAGGAAGCGGCCGTGGTGGGGCACTCCATGGGAGGCATCGAGGCCACTCGCTTCGCTTACCTCTATCCGGACCGAGCGACGCACCTGGTCATGGTCAACCCGGTCGGACTCACAGACAACCGGCCCGGACGGGGCTTCCAGCCCGCAAGCATGGAGGTGAACGTGGAACCGGACCTCCAGGCCGCCTACGAGTCCGACGTTGCCACCGACCTGAGGCGCTACGTCGAGTGGAAGCCCGACTTTCTGGAGCACCTCCGCATTCGCCACGGAGTGCGCCTCTCCGGCGAGTGGCCCCGACTCGCGCTAGCCCGGCAGTTGAGCGGCAACCTGCGCGGCATCGACAGCATGGTGACTGACTGGCCGCACATCGGCACCAAGGCGATGATGCTCGGAGGCGAGGAGGACGGCGAGAACTTCCCCGACAACATGCGCCGGGCAGCGGAGACGCTCCAGAACGCGGAGCTCGTCCTCTTCCCGGGCATCGGCCACAACCCGCATGAGGAGGACCCCGAGCTCACCAACGCCGAGCTGATCCGCTTCCTCTCCTCGGATCCGAACTCGCCGGCGTCGCAGGACTGGCGGGAAGGCGGCGACGGCCAGTAGGAGGACACGAACGGATTCGGGGTCCGGACGCCTTTTTCCGGCTGCACCTCCGAGACCGGGCCGATAGGTTGAAATCCTCACCCAGGCCTGCCGATGGAAAGACCTCGGATGGAGGAGACCGGAACGGCCAGCGGCGGCCTGCGCCGTGAAGTGGGACTCGCTGGAGCTTCCCTGCTCGGGCTCGGATCCATGGTGGGCACTGGTGTCTTCGTGAGCATCGGGATCGCCGCCGGTGTGGCGGGCCCCTCTCTCATAGCAGCCACCCTCCTCGCCGCCCTCGTGGCAACCGCGAACGGGCTCTCCAGTGCGCAACTCGCCGCCGCGCACCCGGTCAGTGGCGGAACGTACGAGTATGGCTACCTGTGGTTGTCTCCAGCTTTCGGTTTCGCTGCCGGCTGGATGTTTCTCCTTGCGAAGAGCGCCTCCGCAGCGACTGCAGCGTTGGGATTCGGAGGCTACTTCCTGGACATGGCGGGCTTCCAATCCGCTGGATGGCGGGTCGCCACCGGCGTCATCGCCACGCTGGCCATTACGGCGTTCGTGGCCGGAGGGATTCGACGCTCGAATCGCGGCAACGCGGTGATCGTCGGTCTCACCCTCGGAGCTCTCCTTGCCTTGGTGGCCTTCTCGATTCCCATCGTCGTTTCACAGGGTCTGGATAACTTCTCGCCCTTCCTTCCAGAGCGTGCCGCTGGATCCGGAGGCTATGCGGCCCTGCTCCATGGAGCTGCGCTCATGTTCGTGGCGTTCACGGGCTACGGTCGCATCGCGACCCTGGCCGAGGAGGTTCGGGATCCCGGACGCATCATCCCTCCAGCCGTGATCGTCACCATGGGAATCGTGACGGTTCTCTATCTCGGAGTCGCCTTTGCGGGCGTGGGGGTGCTGGGCGCCACGGAGTTCGGGCTCTCCGCTGCGCGCACGGCCGCTCCGCTCGAGGCGCTGGCTGCGGCCCTGGGGGTGGGATGGCTTCCGCTCGTCATCGCGCTGGCCGCAATCACAGCGATGCTTGGCGTGCTCCTGAATCTGGTGCTGGGCCTTTCGCGCGTGCTCCTCGCCATGGCGCGACGGGGCGACGCACCGGCCCTGTTTCGAAGGATCGGACATGCGAAGTCGAGTCCCGTACGTGCCGTCTGGGCCTGTGGTCTCGGTGTGGCCGCTCTCGCCCTGATCGGCGACGTCCGGACGACCTGGTCCTTCAGCGCGTTCACGGTGCTGCTCTACTACGGCATCACGAATATGGCCGCTCTCCGCCTTCCCCCGGAGAAGCGACTCTTTCAGAGGTGGATCCCTGCGTTCGGCCTGGTCGGCTGCCTCGGCCTCGCGTTCTGGGTGGAAAGCACGATCTGGATCGTCGGGTCCGCCCTTCTCGCGCTCGGACTGGCCGGGCACGTGATCCGGCACCGACTGCTCCCAACCTGAGCGGGTCGGCGGTCGAACCGCGAGGAGTTCAGCGCGCGCATTCCACACGACGACTCGCCGGGGACTCGGCCAGATCGGGACCCTGCGTGCTCAGGACGATTTCTGCCTTTCCGTGAAGCGCTGATATCGAGCTCAGCGAGTGATATGGGTTGCCTCCAAGAGCTCCTCGTGGCGAAAGCGGCAGAGTGCGCGCCGTCCTTCTTCCTCACGGGCTCAGCCAGCGATTGAGCTTCACCATGAACCGGTGGTCCGCCGCCTGCGAGAAAAGCGCGTCCAGATCCTCGCCAAGGTGGAAGGTGCCGCTACCACGGGAGTGATCCCGCCCGTGCGACCAGACGAGAAACAGGGTCGAACCAGGGCGGTACTCCCAACGAAAGACAAGGTTGGAGCGGAATCGACCCGTGTTGAAGTCGGGGTCGTCGAACGGGACCACATTCCTGTCCTCCATGAGGTCGGCTCCGTAGCCTCCTCCGTCCAGCTCCCGGACCTCGACGTGGCGGAAACGCTCCTCATAGCCGCGGGCCCGGGGTGCATCGACGGTCTTGAAGGCGTCGTGGGTCCCTGCGCTCATGAAGGGTTGTGCATAGAGCTGGACAGACAGGGTGGGCGCAAGAGCGAGTTCGGCGCGAAGGTCCAATCCCACCGTGGTCTGGTCCAACCGGCCGAAGAGGTAGTGGGCTTCTCCCTTCTCCCCGACTTCACCCACCCATTGGCGGTCGTCCACGTTCCGATTCACGAAAGGTCCCAGGCGAACCAGGGTTCCAGGTGAAGGTCGCCAGAGGAGATCCACCCGGGTGTTCAAGCTCCACGAATCGCTTTCTGGCCGTACCCCCCCTCTGGTGGTCCCGTTGAGCCGGATGTCCCGGCGGGAATCGGTATAGAATCCGAACCAGCCGCCAATTCGCTCCTCCCGCCGCATCGCCGGGCCTCCGCGGAGAAGCCGAGGATCCAGGACCGACGCGTTCACATTGATCCCTCCCCAACCTCCCCACCCGTTGGTGAGCTCGAAGCTTCCGTTCACCTCATTTCCGTATTCGGTCCGCTCTCCCCCGAAGGTCCACTCGCTCCACGCGTTGGCGTTGACGCTCCAACGACGGAGGTGGGTTCCAGGACGATTGCTGTGATAGCCCACGAAGAGGAGCTGTTTGAAGTGGTCGGCAGTGTTCATGAACCCGAGGTCGTTCACCTCGAAGCCGGGAGACCGCCATCGGGTGCCGACGCCGCCCCTCCACGGCCCTCCGCCCACCTTGACCACCTCCAGGCCCCCCGAGTGGCCCATCAGGCTTGTACGAGCCTCATCGAATCGCAGGTGGTCTGCGTCCGGCCGCTGGTAATAGCGCGCCGGCGACTCCTGCGTCCGACGAATCGCCTCCACGGAGCCTTCCACGCGGGAGCCCAGGAGGTATCCGCGGAGGAGGAATCCGTCGTCGTGGAAACGGTGGCTGAAATCGACGCCACCGGCATAGCCACGGCTGCGTAGCGCCAGTTCCCTGGCATGGGTCGCGTTCCGAACGGTGGCGGTGAACACGGTCCCCACAGCTGTCCGGCCTTCATTCTCGTCCCGCTGCACCCGTCCCATGACGTAGTTCGTTCGGGGCTCCAGCACCTGGTTCAACACGAGACCCTCTCCCGTGCTGATGCGGGCATCCTCCCGGGCCGTGAGGGCGCTCAGGATCCCCACCGACCAACCCCTGCCCGTCCGTCCGGAAAACTTGCCGGCGGCCAGGATCCGAGTCTGGTCCGGTCGGTCCACCCACTCCGGGTCCCCGGACACGGACCCCTGCGGCGAACGTCCAATGCGCCGGGAGTGAAAGAGCGTTTCGTTGCCGTCGTCGCCGTCTCCCAGTCCGATTCCGAAGCGGAAGATGTTGGCGCCTTCCAAGAAGAAGGGCCGGCGTTCCGGAAAGAAAGTCTCGAACGCCGTGAGGTTCACCCGGCCGGGGTCCGCCTCCACCTGGCCGAAGTCCGGGTTCACGGCAACATCCATGGTGAGATTGCTCCCGATCCCGACCTTGACGTCCCCACCGAGATCGCCCCCCAGGACGGTGCCCTCATGGAATGGGTCGGCGGGATCACCCGGGGTACGCTGGAGTTGAACGACCGAGTAGGGCTTCAGCTCGATTCGCCGTGGGGGCTCCAGGTCACGGATTCCCTCCACGATGCCGGAGCGGGACACGATCCGCGCGTCGTTCTGGGAAAGGGGGGCCCAGGTGGACATCTCCTGATGGCGGGCGATCTCCCGACCGAAGTTTATGCCCCAACTGCTCTCTCCGTGCCTGCCGAATCGGAGCTGGGAGTAAGGGATTCGGAACTCGGCAGTCCACCCGTCCTCGTCCCTGTTCACTGCCACGTCCCAGACGGCCTGCCAACCTTCATCCTCGTCGATGTCGTCGTAGAGGAGGGCGTCCCGCTTCACCCCCACCGGATTCACCATGAAGAGGAAGCCCGTGCGGCGATCGTGGTAGCTGTCCACCAGGACGACGAGCCAGTCGGAAGGCGACGGTTCGTCCCGTCGCGTGAGAAGGCCCTCGATGGAGTCGGGAGCGGAGTCCCAGGCACGAATCGCCACGTAGAGGGCCTCTCGACCGAAGAGCACCCGCGCCTCGGTGGCTTGGGACGGCGGGGCTCCCTCATCCGGGCGCCACTGAACGAAGTCCCGGGCCACCGGCGCACTCTGCCAGGCCGGGCCTGTGAGTGCCTCCTCCGACAAAGGCAATTCACCGTCGATGCGGACGAAAGGGAGAGTCCTCGTCGCAGTCGCTCCTGCCTCGACGATGGCTTCCTGCCCGGGGGGCCCGATGTCTTGACCCGCAGCCGAGACAAACCCGGCCGTGAGGGTAAGGAACGCCGGAATCATCGTCACCCCACATTTCCGAATCGTCATCTGCGCCGCCTCGTGGTCGTGGGTCAGCAGTGATCCTACTCCGAGGACACAGATGGAAATCGGAAGGTTTCGGCTGAAGGGTGTGGGATCGGAGGGTCCCCTCGGAGCGGCAAGTCGCATACGCGCGAGACCCATCCAAACCTTTCACCCACGCCCGTCGTCAAAGGGTATGGAGCACCATGGCGAACGACCACGGAGCGCGAATGAATGGAGGCGATGGCCCGGAGAGCACGAAGGTGACCCGACCGCAGGTGCGATCCACGGAGGACGGGCGCATGGAAGCCGCTGAAACGAGCCCTCCCCTGGTGGATCGGGCGCGGGACGGCGACCTCGCTGCCTTCGAGGCGCTCTACCGGTTGCACGTGGGACGGATCCACGCCGTGGCGCTGCGCATGATCGGAGACCCACTCGAGGCGGAAGACGTCACGCAGGACATCTGGATCCGAGCGTGGAGGCAACTCGACTCCTTTCGCAGCGAGAGCTCGTTCGCCACCTGGCTCCATCGGCTCGCGGTGAACCGCATCCTGGATCACCTGCGCAGCAGAAGGCGGCATACGTCGCGGGTCATCCCCCTGAGCGACTCCTCCACGCTCTTGCGGAGCACCCCAAGCGATCGGGCAGAGGATCGGCTCGAGCTCGAGGAGGCGATCGCTGGGCTCCCCGAGCGGGCCCGTACGGTCTTCGTCCTCCACGAAGTCGAAGGAATGAAATGTCGGGAAGTGGCCGAGCTGACGGGCGTCGCGGTGGGCACCGTGAAGGCCCAGCTCCACCGAGCTCGACGACTGCTGAGGGAGAGGCTGACATCATGACGAGTCGGGATCACGAAGCCGGACGGGAACATCCGCATCCAGCGATTCTCCACGAGCTCCTGGACGGCGAGCTCGATCCGGAGGCCGAAGCGCGAGCCCATGGTCACCTGGAAGAGTGCGCCTCCTGTCGTGAGGCGTTCCGAGAGCTCGCGGAGCTCCGGAACCGGGCGCGTGCACTGCCCCGAGAGGTGGAGCCGGCGCGGGACCTGTGGCCGGGGATCGAGGCTCGACTCCGGATGAAAGCAGAGGGAGCCAGCTCGAGCCCCTCTTCCGGACAGCGATCGCTCGACAGGCGCGCCGGAAGTGCAAAACGGCGGCCGAAGCCAGCGGGCCTGGCCTGGGCCCTGGCCGCGGCCGCGGGGCTCGCCGCGATCGTGGCCGGAACGCTCCTCTTCACCGGTGCTCCGAATCGCACGGGCAACGCGCCCAGCGTCGCGGGCAGCGAGCCGACGGCGCACTTCGCCTCGGAACTTCGGGACCTCGAGGAGGCATACCGCCCGGCGATCGAGGAGCTTCGGGGCCTCGTGGATTCCCGGGAGCTGACGCCCGAGACTCGCGCTGTGCTGGAGGAGAACCTCGCCGTGATCGAGCGGGCAATCGAGGAGTCACAGCAGGCGGTCCGGACCGATCCCCAGGGCCACCTGGCACTCAACAATCTTCGACGGATGTACGATGCGAAGGTGGAGGTTCTCCGCACCGTGGCGGTGCGGCCATGAAGCCTCCATTCCACTCACACCAACGCGAGGGTCCGGCATCGGTCCGGACCGGACATGCGATGATTGAACCATTCGAGCAGGACATGAACGAAGCGCGTGGACCGCGGAGCCCGGCAGGAGCGGGGGCGGCGGGGGCATGGATCGTACTCCTCGCACTTGCCGTGGCGCCCTCCTTACTCTTCGCACAGGAGAGTATCGACGAGCAGCGCGCGTTGGCCCCCGACGGTCGGCTGGAGTTGGCGGTGATCAGCCACGCCATCCGGATCGAAGCGTGGGATCGCGACACGGTGCACCTGTCCGGCACGTACGACCCGGACACCGAGAGGCTCGAAGTGAGCGGCGACGAGCGATCGCTGGCCATCCGCATCGAGCAGGATCGCGGGCGACGGGGGGCGCCCGCCAGGACCCTCGAGCTCCGGATTCCACGGGGCGCCCACCTTTCGGTTGCCACAGTGAGCGGTGATCTGTCGCTCGACGGCCCCTCGGGCACAGTGAGGGCGACCACCGTGAGCGGGGGCATCCACCTCACCGGCTCCCCCGAGATGGCTGAATTGCAGACGGTGAGCGGGGCAATTGATCTGGAGGGATCCGCCGCCGACCTCAGGCTCCAAACCGTGAGCGGCGCCCTGCGGATCCGGGGCCCGGTCCGACGCCTGGACGCCAGTTCCGTGAGCGGCACTGTCAACTTCGAGGGCGATGAACCCATGGATCGGATCCGGGTGAACACCGTCTCCGGCGCGGTGCGCATCGCGAGCCGCCTGGCCCCGCAGGCGGCCGTCGATCTCGAGAGCCACAGCGGGAGGGTCACCCTGCGGCTGCCCCCAGACACCCCGGCCGAGTACGACGCGGGCTCATTCAGCGGATCGATCGACAACCGGCTCACCGCCCACGAACCCGGCTCCGCCCGCATGCGCCGCACCCTGCAATTCACGGTGGACGACGGCTCCGCGCGGGTTCGGATCTCAACCTTCAGCGGCCGGATCACCCTCGAGCCGGGGCCGTGAGGAAGGTGGCCGTATCGCCTGGCTGCGAGGGGCGTTGCGGGCACGAAGGGCCGTCAGCTCGATCCGAAACGCCCCTCGACCAGCTCCACACCGGTGGCTATCAGGGCCCACTGGAGGGCAAGCTGGTCACGGGTCGGCATGGAGCGGAGGCCGGCGCGGTGAGCGTCCTCTCGAACCGAGGCGGCGCTTCCTTCGGCCACCATGACCCGCCGCCAATCCGCCACGCGTTTCTTCCACCGCTCGGCCTCGGGGTCGGGTGGACCCGGGTCCTCGCCCACCCGGGGAGTCAGAAAAAGGGGAAGCTCGGAGATGAGGGTGAGGGGATCTCCGCCGAGACCCCGAATCGTCTCCATGGAGCTGGGCCGGAAGCGGGCGGCGGTATCCGGGTCGCCCTTCGCCAGGAAGTGGTCGCGCATGTGGCGGGAATCCGGCCGAGTCGCAAAGCCGCGCTCCAGGCGGAAGAAGCCCTTCTCGCCCCGACGCTCCACATCGTGGAGGGCATATCCCATCGCCTCCACCCGCTTCCTGAGGAACACACGCAGCGGTTCCGCCCGCTCCGCCCACGTGGGCTCGATGAGGAACCAGGGCCCGGCACCGAAGCCCATGCCGTGAAGACTCACGTGAAGATGAAAGGGACCGGATGACGCACGCCACCAGCGGTAGAGACACTGGTTCTCCGGGCGAGAACCGAGGTCCCCCGGGGTGCTTCCCAGATCCTCCGGTCCCCGCGGAAAGCAGAACTCCACATCGTCGCCCGGGAGCTCCCTGACCGCATAGGCCAGGTAGGAAGCGAGGTCGTACGCGTGTCGCTTCCCCTTCTGCCACGCCCGGTTCCGGGCCTCCCCGTCGGGGTTCACGTGCGGAACGATCCACCACTCCCGCTCGGAGAGCAACGGATCGTCGACCGCAAGGCTACTGAGGTAGGACACCAGGTGCCGGAGCAGGCGGGGACCCACGGGCTCGTCGGCGTGGCAGCCCGCAATCAGGCTGATCCTCGTCTTCCCGCGGCCCAGGAGGAACCCTTCGACCGGCCGTCCCTCAGCGGAGCGGCCCAGCGCCCGGGCCGGTGCGGCGTGGCCGGGGTCCGAGGCCAGGATCGGATCGACACGGTCCTCGATCACTGCGCCTTCCGGCTCCGCACCTCCCCGACCCTCCAGACCTCCACCGCTCACGGCTCCAGCACGATAGGCCGGTCGACCGTCGAGGGCTCACGGCCGGGAAGCTCGAGGCGGAGGTGGAGGGTGTACTGCCCGGGCTCCATCTGCGGAAGCTCGAGGTAGATTGCCCGGAAGACGATCTGGACATCGTCCGGCGTCGTCTCGTCGAACTGCACCTCGAGGGGTGCGTCGGGCTCGAGAATCCCCAGGAACTGGCCCACCCGCTGCAGGAATCCCGGCCGACCCCGGGTAAAGCCCAGGGTGATGCGAGCCGTCTCTTCGACGTCGAGTCCGTAGACCTCCCACACCACCGCGAACTGCTCGTCCGGGCGGATCCGGATCCCCGGGCGGGCGAGGGGGATCGCCTCCTCCAGATTCTCCGGTAGAGCGGTCCCCTCCCGGAGAAGCAGGATGTCGGACACGTCGACCAATCCGCGGGGAAGATCGCCCTGGCTCACCCCCTGCCGGGCCCGCCACGCCGCTCCGCCTTCCCGGTCGAGAACCTCGAGGCTGCTTACGTACTGGCCGGTAGGTGCGCTCAGTGTGAGGACGCCCTCTTCGACCGCGTCCCGGGCGACGAAAGGCTCTCCGCCCCCTTCCGCCAGAAGGAAGAAGCCCGTCTCTAACGCCGGCTCGTCCGGGGGCAGGTCGTCCATTGCCCCGCCGGCGAAGGGATCGTCCCGCCGGAAGGGATCGCTCCGCCCCGCAAGCGGGTGGTCCCCCTCCGGGATGCGCTCCGGCGCGCCGGCGACGAGCGAGCCCGGGTCCGGACGGAATGCGCCCACGACGAGGAGGGAGTCCCCGCGCCGGAAGCGGGCCACCTGGGTCTCGAGGCCCCGGAAGTCGGGTGCGTACGGTGCGGCGTACCAGGTTCGCGCCTCCCGCGGGGCGGTGATCCACGCTTCGGGCGGAATGTCGGCGGGGCTTTCGAGGAACTCCTCGGGAAAGAGGTAGCCTCGGCTCCCCGGGTGGTGGTGCCCCACCGTGCTCCTCGTATCCCCCAGGTCGAAGGCTCCCGCGGGGGCGCTCTGGGTGCGACTCCAGCCGATCGTACGACCGTAGCGGATCAACGCCTCCTCCAGGTCCTCTCCCCAGGCGAATTGGTATGCGTTCTCCGCGCCCTCGTGCATCCGCGCGACCACGAGGCGGGCATAGTGATCGGTGAGGCGATCGTTCCCTTCCACCAGGAAGAGGGGGTTGGAGAAGCGCCAGAGACGCTCCCAGAGCTCCACCCTCTCCTGGGCGCCGGCTCCGCGGAAGTGGGCCTCGCCCCCGCGCGAGAGGAGGAAGCGGGGAGTCCGCCAACGCTCGTGCTCGGACTCCGGAAGCGCCGCGAGAGCGCGGCGGAACGCCTCCTCGGCCGCCAGAAAGTCGCCTTCGACATGCAGGACGTAGCCGTCGAGCGCGTCGCACCACCAGGCATCGGGGAGGCCGCATTCCCGCGCGACGCCCCTGGCCTCCGCAAACCGCTCGTCCTCCACCAGATAGCGGACGAGCTGGCCCAGAACCCAGGGATCCGTGACCTGCTCCCAGGCGCCGAAGAGCGTTCGAAGCAGCTCCCGCCGCGCCATGGCCGTCTCCGGGGGCTCCGGGGGGAAATCGGCCTCGTCCGCGCCCCCGAACCAGTGACAGATCCTGCCGATCCGCTCGTCGCAGCGAGGGGCGCTCTGCCGGGTTCGGGGAGGGATCCGGCTCTGGCGGAACCCCTCGAAATGTCCCTGGACCTCCCGCGCCTCCTCGAGCAGGGCGGAGGAGTCCGGGATCGCGCCCCGATCCTGGGCCGAGAGGTACGGGGACGGAAGTGAGAGGAGGAGGAGCGTCACCAGACCCCCGACGAGGGGCCCACCGCGTAGCCACGTCCTGAGACTCGACCGCATCGGCATCCGGGATCGGGAGAAGGAGAGGGGTCCCCCCATTGAACACCTGAGCGCCCTCGAATGGTACACCAGGTCCCGGGATCGCGGGGGAAAACCGGTACCGCCACGATCGTTCAGCCGACCAGGGCGATCAGACGTAGACCTTGTCCACGTAGCACCACCGCCAGTGCTCTCCCGGTTCGAAGGACCGGATCACCGGGGGTCCGGGCCAACAAGGACCCGGACTCGTAGGAGCGCCCGGCGCGAGGAGGTGGAGCCCTCCGAGGTCGGCGCTTTCGTGGCCCCTGCACACTCCAACTGGGAAAACAATAGTGTGGCGGGCTCGTAAGATACAAGGGAATCGAGGGAGCGGCGGATTCCTGCGAATCGTCACCCACCCCGTCCGGCGGGTCCCGGAAAATGCGGTCTTCGGTACGGTCAGCATGCACAGGAGTACAATGTGGATTCCCTGGCGCTCCGGCCCGGGCCCCCTTTCATCCGGCACTCCTGAGCCCAAATGAGAAACCCAGGTCGACGCAGGATCGTGCAACTCATGTCCAGATTGGAAACGTACACCCATGCCTGAAGAAATCGAGGTTCCCCCATCCTTCCTGGACCTGGACCGTCCGCTGGGTCTCCTGGCCCGGGAATACCTGGGCGCCCTGCTTGGAGGGGAACGGGGACGGGGCACCCTGGTGGCCGCCGCCGTCTCCGGTGATCTGCACGAACTGGGGATTCGGATGGTGGCCGATTTCTTCGAGATGGACGGCTGGGACACCTGCTTCCTGGGCGCCAATACACCCACCCCGGGACCTCTGCGGAGCCGGAACCGAGCCTCTCCGCGGCGGGCACCCCGCCGATGGGCACCCAGGAAGAACGGTTCGAGGAGCTCACCCGGGTCAACAACGAGCTGGCGAACCTGCAGCGGGAGATGGCTCAGAAGAACGCCCAGCTCGAGAAGCTGAACCAGGAGAAGAACCGGTTCCTGGGCATGGCAGCCCACGATCTCCGCACCCCCCTGGGCGTCATCCTCAGCTACGCCCGCTTCGTGGAGGATGAGGCGGGAGAGCGCCTCACCCCCGAGGAGCACCAGTTTCTGGAGATCATCACCCGCAACAGCGACTTCCTCCTCCGGATGGTGGATGACCTCCTGGATGTGACGGCCATCGAGGCCGGAAAGCTGGAGCTGCGCCTCCGGGAGGACGACCTCACGGAGCTTACCCGCCGCACAACCCGGATGCTGGCCTCCCTGGCGGCTCCGAAGTCCGTGGCGGTGGACTTCCAGGAACCCAGTCCCGAGCTCCCCCGCTTTCCCTTCGATGCCGACCGGATCGAGCAGGTCCTGAACAACCTCCTCGGAAATGCCGTGAAGTTCTCCGATTCAGGAGACACCGTCCGGGTCCATCTTCGCTCCGAGGGGGATCAGGCGGTTCTGGAGGTGGCGGATTCCGGGAAGGGAATCCCCGAGGAGCTCCTCCCGCAGCTCTTCCAACCCTTCACCAAGGCCGGGCGCCGGGGCACGGCGGGAGAGGCGATCACGGGCCTGGGTCTGGTCATCGTCCGACGGATCGTGGAGGGCCACGGGGGGACCATTCAGGTACAGAGTCGGGAGGGAGAGGGCTCGACCTTCACCGTCCGACTGCCCCTCGTAATCGAATGATGCTTCCGATGCACTGCCTTCCCTACGGTCCTCGCACGCGAAGGGGTGAGCCGGCCCGACTACCCGCTCGGGTAGGTCAGCGCCCTCTCGATGACGGCCTGCAGCTCTATGACATTGTAAGGTTTCTCGATTGCGCCCTCGATCCCGAGGCGTTCGACTCGGACCATCGCTGCGTCGTCCAGATAACCGGAGGAAAGCACGATCGGGAGGTCGGGCCGAACGCTCCGGACCGCCTCCGCAAGGTCCAGGCCTGACATCCCCGGCATGTTCTGATCGGTGAGCATCAGGTCGAAGGCTTCGGGCGACTGCCGCACGGCCCAAAGCGCCGCTTGCGGATCCGCAATCTCCCTGATCAGGTATCCGGCGCGGGTAAGAACGCGCCCGAGGGTGCGTCGCACCATGGGTTCGTCATCCACAAGGAGGACGGTCACACCCCGCTCCTCGCCGGGAGTCCGAGTCCGCCTCGCCGCGTCGGTGGCCGGTTCCTCTTCGGAACGCTCCTCGGCTTGCAGGGCGGTTGGGGTCCCATCATCCGTCGTCACCTCGGGAAGGTTGATCTCTACTCGGGTTCCCTTCCCCTCCTCGCTGTAGAGTTCGATCGACCCTCCGAAGCTCTTGACGAGCCCGTGCACGATGGCCAGGCCAAGCCCCGTACCTTCTCCGGGTGCTCGCCTCGTGAAGAACGGATCGAAAGCTCGATCGCGGACCTCGGCCGGCATGCCGACCCCGGTATCCTCGACCGCAAAATTCACCATTCCCCCATCCTCGACCCGCACGGCCCGGAGGGTGAGGGTGCCCGGCTTCGGCTTCATTGCCAGATACGCATTGGTGCCCAGGTTCATGAGGATCTGGTGGAGCTCGGCCGTTGACGCCAGCACCCTTGCGCCCGGGGCATTCAACTCGTAGCGGATTGCGATCTCGGCGGGCAAGCTGCTTCGGAGGAGCGTTCCGACCTCCCGCACTATAGGCTCCACATGAACCGGCTGCCGTTCTTCCGGCGCGCCGCGGCTGAAGGTGAGGATCCGTCGGACGAGGTCCCGCGCCCGCGAGGCAGACCGGGAAATCTCGTCCAGTTCGTCGCGACCGGGATCACCCGTGGGAAGTCGATCGCGGAGCCCACCGGCCCCGGCCAGGATCGGCACCAGAAGGTTGTTGAAATCGTGCGCGATCCCTCCTGCGAGGGTTCCCAACGCTTCCAGCTTCTGCGACTGAAGGAGCTTCCCTTCGATCTCTTCCCGATCCCGGATCTCGTTGCGAAGCTGCTCGTTGGCCTGGGAGAGCTCCCTGCGGGCTCCCTGGACCTCGGCTATCGAACCCTCCAGGCCTCGGACCAGGTAGCCGATGGAGAGGGAAAGGACGAACGCGAGAAAGAGGAGGCTGCCCCCAGTCCCGATCCACGCACCCAGGTCGTACGCACCGCCTGGAAGGTCGGGCGCCAGAGGAACCCGGTCCAGCGCAATCAGCCCGGCAAAGCCCACGACGGTGGCCACCGTGAGCGAAAGGGCCACGATCTCACCCCGAAGCCCCAGGAAGGCCACGGTCACGGTCGGAAAGGCCAGGAGCCAGACCGCTCCGCCTCCTGCGGGTCCCGTACTGATCATACTGCTGGAGCGCGGCTTCGCCCGTCCCATCTTCTTCCGCAGCAAGGGGCAAGCGAGCCGACGACGAGTGATCCCGCGTGATCAGATCTCTTCCTCTCCCCCTTCCGTCCTCTGAAGGATCTCGTTGTGGGCGCTCAGGCACGTCCGGACGTCCTTCGGTCGCTCCCCGCTCCCCAGCCTCGGATGACATTTCGTCACCTTTTTCTGGGTCCCGCCCTGGATGTCAATCTACTGTCTGGAGAAATCGGGGGATACCCAGGAATGGGGTCTCCAGCGCGCACCCCGGGTGGTCAAGAGGGAGTCGTCTTCCAGTTCTACCACGGGAAAGTGCCGCAAGGGAACCGGAAGGCATGGCCGGATTTTCGACGCGGGGACTTCGGCTCTTCGACGGGGCATCGAGAGGCGGCTGAAGGAGCGCCTTCAGGACCGGGTGCTGGTGGTCTCCCGCAAGGCCGTGGACACCGCTGCCGCAAGCTCATCGGCCACGGTGTCCAGGGGCTCCGGCTCGCGCCGGCTGCGGGCGAGAATCAGCGCGCCTTCCACCGATGTGAGGATGAGGGTGGCCAGAGCGTCGGCGCGCTCGACAGGGATGCCGCTCGCGGCGATGCCGTCGCGAATGAGGCCGTGCCAGTCTTCGACGGCCTCCTGGCAGATGGCCCGGATCGACGAAGACACCTCCGGCGCGTCCAGGATGAGCGGAGCAACCGGGCATCCCAGCAGGAACCCCCCGCTGCGAGTGTGCTCGCGCGCGCCCTCAACGTACGCCCGGACCGCCTCGACCGGGCCGGCGCTCTCTCGGAACGCCGTGGCGAGATAGTCGCTGATTCGACGCACCTCGAGCTGGGTGGCTTCCCGGGCCAGCTCCTCCTTTCCCCCCGGAAAGTGATAGTAGAGCGAACCGCGCGGAGCACCGCTTTCGGTGAGGATGTCGTTCAGGCTCGTGCCCCGGTAGCCGCGTTCCTGCAAGAGCTTCGCGGTCGCCGTCAGGAACCGCTCACGTGTGCCGTGCGCCATAGTCCTCCAATAGAATGAGACCTGCTATATGATGACCGGTCTACCCGGCCCGGACAAGCCTCTCGTGGGTCGCTTCTTCGTTCAGGTGGGTCTTCACGGGCCCCGCGGTCGCCGCAACGCCCGGTCTGCAACTCCAATCGGAACCGAACCCCTTGACGCCCGGCCCCGGGTGCCTTCATCCTGTCAGATATGATGACCGGTCTACACAACCGAATCACGAAAGGCAGGGAGGAACACGGCATGGCACAAGCAATGGATTTCGTCGCGATCACGGAGCGCCAGAAGGAGACCTGGGGGGCGGCGGGCTATCAATCCATCGCCAACCAGATCGTGGATGTCGGAGAGGCGCTCCTCGAAGCCGTAGACCCCGGTCCCACCCAGCGCGTGCTCGACGTGGCCTGTGGAACGGGGAACGCCGCCCTCGGGGCCGCCCGACGCGCATGCGACGTGGTCGGCGTGGACTATGTACCAGGGATGATCAAACGGGCTCGCGCCCGCGCCGAAGCGGACCAATTGTCCGTGCGTTTTGAGGTGGGTGACGCCCAGGCCCTGCCTTACTCCGATGCGGAGTTCGACGCCGTGCTCTCGGCCTTTGGCTCCATGTTCGCCCCTGACCAGGAGCGGGCCGCCTCGGAGCTTCTGCGCGTCTGCAAGCCCGGAGGAGTCGTGGGGCTGGCCACTTGGCCTCCGCACGGCTACGCGAAGGACTTCCTCGCGGTGCAAGCGCAGTTCATGCCTCCTCCTCCCGAGCTCGACTCGCCGTTTCGCTGGGGGACGGAAGCGGGACTCGAAGAGCTGCTCGGCGACCGGGTCTCGTCGATCGAAATCAAGTACCGGACGACCCGCTTCTACGGACGGTCCCCGGAAGACCTCGCGTGGGAATATCGGCGGGACTTCGGACCCACCGTGCGGACCTTCGCCAGCCTTCCGGAAGAGAAGCGCGAAGAGCTCTTCGAGGGCACGGTGGACGTCCTGGAGCGCCACAACCGCGCCACTGACGGTACGGCCGTCGTCGAGGCGGAATACATGTTGGCCATCGCCGTGTGCGATTGGTAGCCGGCCTCAGCAGGACGTGCGCCCGCACCGGCTCGGCGTCGGCGAGGAGCGCCGCGTGTGCAAGCTGGACGGAGACAGTCTCCGGGAGGAGGTGGGAGTCCAATGCCGGGAGTGGGACTCGAACCCACAAGGGCGTTAGCCCAGAGGTTTTTGAGTTCGAAAATGCCCCGAAAGGCACCGGGGCTCAGAGGTACAAGAGGGAGAAGGACACCGCACAGCGCAATGGAACGACGCAATGTCGCGGGCGGAGCGTTTCCCCTTCCCCGGACCGTTCGGACAACGGTTCCGGCACAGCTGCGGCACAAAAGCCTGTTGAACGGCGTGTCCTCGCAGGCCGTGCACGGAGGTAAATTAACCGGGCCGCTTTCGCTTCATCCAGTAGGCGGGCTTTCTTCTCTGGTGAGCGACGGCCACGATCACGAGGTCTCCACAACTCAGCGCGTGCTGTGCCGAGCACGCTGAGCGGGTGGCTCACGGACGAGGACGGTCGCGCAGCTCGGCGAATACCTCGTCAGCAGGAACCAGCTCAGCGGTTCCCGCGTCCAGTTCCGCTACACGTCGGCGGATCTCATCCTCCCAGGCTCGCTCCACCTCCTCGAGATCCTCCTCCACGTCCTGGTCCAGGCTGCGAATGAGCCGCTGCACGAGCTCCGCGCGCTGCTTGGGATGCAACCCCAGAACTTCAGCTTCCAACTCCTCGAGAGGGATCCCCATGGGTTCCTCCATCGCGGAAAGTCGTTCCGACGGCCAACCGGACTCGATGGCCTACCGCCGTGGTCCTCAAGATCCGCGTCTGATCGTGATCACGTCCTATGGACAAGTTACTCCATTCTTACACCGGCGACACGGATCGCGGTTCGGAATCTGTGGCAGGACGATCGGTTGGGAACCCCAAACTCGTTGCTATGCCGGGAGTGGGACTCGAACCCACAAGGGCGTTAGCCCAGAGGTTTTTGAGACCTCCGCGTCTACCGATTCCGCCATCCCGGCCATTCCAACCAGATCGTGTGCAGATACGACAGCCCATGAGGCGAACGCGACCTGGATCGTCACGGCATGCTGGATCTTCGCTAGCTGAAGGACGCTAAACAAGGGCGTGGCCCATGGTGATCGGATGTATGCCGGCGACAGCGATCGAGCCTGGCCTCAAGATCACGGCACGAGCTCGACGTCGCCGTCCGCCGTGAGGCGCCAGTGGGGGTTCCAGGCCACCTCCCAGGGATGTCCATCCGGATCGGCGAAGTACCCTGAGTACCCGCCCCAGAAAACGTCCTGGGCGGGCTTGAGGATCGTGGCTCCTGCCCGCCGAGCCTCCTCCAGCACTCGATCCACTTCCTCCCGGTTGCGCGCGCAGTAGGCGAGCGTGATCCCACCAAAGCCTTTCCCCGCTTCCGAAAGGTTTGCGTCCCTAGCCAGCTCCTTTCTCGGGAAAAGCGCGAGCACCGCCCCGTTTACCTGATAGAATGCAATGTTTTCGTCGTTCGTGCTTCGCGTCCACCCCAATCCTTCCTCGAAGAATCGGCGCGATCGCTCGAGGTCGGCCACTCCGAGGGTCACCACGCTGATGCGCTGTTCCATGTGTCCCTCCTTGAAATGATTGTGACCCAACGTCCGGCTCTCCAACAGGCCTCGAGGCATCTTCAACGACGTCGCGGCCGCGGTCCATGGAAGCGCGGTCCACTGAAGCTTGGCCCACGGAGACTTCGCGCGCGCCCGATCTCGGCCCTAGTTTCAGGGAGTATCACCTTCGAACCAGGTCTTCATTCGCGACGAGCCCGTCGGAGCATTGGCGCCGCGCTTACGTGGACCGGACGAACCCCTCTCCGCACCAATCCAACCTGTACGAAGGAGAATCTGGCATGACAAGGTGGCAACGTGAGCCGAGGTTCCCAGGCCGCATCAGCCTTCTCCTGTGCCTGGGATTGGCCTTTGCGATGGCGCCGACTTCGACTCGCATCGCCTCCGGCCAGCAGTTGCCCGGCACCGAGAACGGTGAATGGCGCTACCTGGGGGGTGACGCCGGCCACACCCGCGCCTCCACGCTCGACCAGATCAACGCCGACAACTTCGCCGATCTCGAAGTCGCGTGGATCTGGCGCAGCGACAACTTCGGCCCGAACATCGACTACTTCTCCCGCTCCACACCGATTTACGTTGACGGGATGCTCTACACTGTGGCCACGACGCGTAGGCAGGTGGTCGCGATCGACCCCGCCTCTGGCGAGACCCTCTGGACCTTCCGGGAGCCGGAATCCATCCGGCACCTCCGCTCCCCGAGACAGGCGTACGGTAAGGGCGTCGCCTACGCCGAGGTGGACGGGCGCGGGGTCATCTACGTCACGACTCCGGGCTTCTTCCTCTGGGCGCTCGACGCGAAGACCGGGATCCCGCTGGAAGACTGGGGCACGCCGATTCCCCTGGACGGATTTTCCCAGACCGGTGGGGTCGACCTGGTAGCGGACCTCCTGAATGAGTGGGGACCCTGGGAAGACTACGTCGCGGAAGGGGGAACCTATGATCCCGACTACGGCGTGCCCCGGGAGCTGGGCATGGTGACCAGCTCCTCTCCGCCGATCGTCGTCAACGGCGTCGTCGTCGTGCTTGCGGGCCACGAGCCCAGCTACGGCCAGACCCGTATGGAGAACATCCCCGGCGACATCATGGGCTTCGACGCCCGCACCGGTGAGAAGCTCTGGAAATTCCACATGATTCCCCGGCCGGGCGAGTTCGGGCACGAGACGTGGGAAAGTGACGCATGGTACTGGTCCGGCGACATGTCCCAGTGGGCTCCGGCTTCGGCCGACCCCGAGCTGGGGCTCGTCTACCTCGTGACCAACTCTTCCACAGTGCAATCCTACACGGGGCATCGTCCAGGCTACAACCTCTTCGGTGGCAGCGTGCTGGCGCTCGACGTCCAGACCGGCGAACGGAGATGGCACTTCCAGATCCACCGGAGCGATCAGTGGAACTACGATCTCCCGACCGCCCCGATCCTCATGGATCTGGAGGTGGACGGGGAGACGATTCCGGCACTCATCCAGAACACCAAGCAAAGCCTGATCTTTGCCTTCAACCGCGAGACGGGCGAGCCGATCTGGCCGATCGAGGAGCGCCCGGTCATCCAGACCGAGGTGCCCGGAAACTATACGGCTCCCACGCAGCCCTACCCGACCTGGCCCGAGCCGGTGGACCCGATCGCCTGGGACGGACTCACCGAGGAGTTCGTGATCGACTACACGCCGGAGCTGAGGGAGCAAGCCCTTGAGCTCCTGGGCAATTTCCGTGTTGGCGGGCTGTACGTTCCGCCGCTGCCCTACAACCATGACAACGAGTTCCTGAACAACGTGGGGTGCATGGGGGGAGGCAACGTGATTCCCCATCCGCCCGTGGCCGACCCGACCACGGGCATGATGTACGTCTCGCACGTCCGGAGCTGCAGCGCTCCCGGCTTCCTGGCGCCGACGGGGGGCGTGGACGAGGAAGTGGCCGACTTCGCCGGACCCAATGAGGCCGGTGCGACGCCCAACGTCACCCCCACAACCGGCGTAACCGTGGTTCCCTGGGCTCCGGGTGGTGGGAGCGAGCCGCTGCCGACGATCGACGGCCTGCGCCTCTTCAAGCCGATGGACAACCAACTCTCGGCCTTCCAGATGAACACGGGTGAGCGTGGTTGGTCGCTGCCTGTCGGCGAGACTCCCGAACGGATCCGCAACCACCCCCTCCTGGACGGTGTGGAGGTGCCCAACACCGGGGGAACCGGCTGGTCGATCCAGATGGTGATGGGCAACCTCCTGGTCCAGACCCGGGCCCTCAGCCAGGGCACCGCGCAGCTGGCTCCCGACGCGCCCCTCGAGCTCCACGCCCGTGACAAGTGGACGGGTGAGATCCTTGCCAGCGTCGACTTACCGGCTCCGGGACAGTACGGAATGATGACCTACATGCACGAAGGCGTTCAGTACATCGTCGTCCAGGTGGGTAGCATCCACCACGACTTCCCGGGGTCGCTGGTGGCGCTGAGATTGCCGCGTTGATCGATGGTTCGTAGCTCCTACGGGGGGTCCGGAGGCGAACTGTCCTGCGATGCACGACAGGGTGTGTCAGGGATGCGACAACATGTCTCACGGACTCCACAACAACCTGCCCCCCGTTGCCTCTGATGTGCGACGAAAGCCGCACCCCATCTCGAGGTCGGGCCGGAGGCACTTCCGGATTCACCGCTGCGTGTACATGGCACGCTTCTTTCGTATTGTTGATGCCCCCGACCACGCTTCCGATCGCCGATCCGCGCTTTCGCCCAGGGGTCCGAGATGAAGATCCTCCTCGCCGCCGATGGCTCGCGGTACGCCCTCGACGCCGCACGTTTCCTCACCCGAAGTGCCCCGGCCGATGGATCCGTGGAGATCGATCTCGTCTCCGCGATTCCCCTCGATGGGTCGATGCCGGCGAGAGAGCTCGAAGCAGGCTCGCGTGCCGGCATCGATCGAGAGCCCGCACGGACCGCTGGGCTCCGAGAGACGGAGCGGATCCTCGTGGACGCCGGCTACCCGCTGCGTTCGCGTACCCTCCTCGGGGACCCGCGGGAGGCCCTGGTTCGGGAAGCAGACGACTACGACCTGGTGGTCGTGGGCGTGAAGGGTCGCGGTGCAGCCCCATTCTTTGAGCTCGGGAGCGTGGCCCGGGCAGTGGTCCGCCATGCACCTTGCTCCGTGCTCCTGGTTCGCAGACGCCGCTCGCCCACCGCGGCCCTCACCCGCTCAGATGCGACCGGGCCGATCCGGGTTCTGATCCCCACCGACGGAGCCGAAGACGGACTCGCCGCCGCGTGGGAAGCCTTTTCGCCCCTGGCCGGGGCGCCTGCAGAGATCGAAGTCTTGACCGTCGTCGACCCGGAGGGCGTGGAGTTCACGGTGCAGCAGGCGGCGGGAACGTTGGCGGACTCGACCATCGCAAAGCGCACGCGGGCGACCCGTTGGCTCGGCGATGCCATCAACGGCCTGGGTCCCACCGCTCTTCCGCCCCGCTCCCATCTCCTCGAAGGAAGGCCCGGCGCTGAGATCGAGCGGCGGGCCCTGGAGACGGAAGCCGACCTCATCGTGATGGGAGTGCGGGGGAAGGGACGGCCGGGTCCGGGGCCACTGGGGAGCACGGCCCGGGAACTGGCCTGGAGGGCTCCCTGCTCCGTGCTGATGGCCCGCGACAAGAAGATCCGTCCGGTGAATCGCCTCAAGGGACGGCTCCAGAATCGCCTCGAGGGCCTCCAGGGAACGGACTCTGCCGGTCTGCCGGGTTCCACGCAGGAGCTCGAAGGCCAGCACCCGCCCACCGAGAGTTGACCCGCAGCTCAACTCGAGCGATCGAGGTCGAGCACTGAATCGGCCTTCTTGAGCTTTTCTCCGAGCTCGACCGCCAGGTTCCGGTAGAGGACCACCACGATGTCGGGGCGACGGACCGTGAGTTCGTCGAGACGGTCCCGCGTAAGGACTGCCGTGACGACCCCCTGCCGCGTCCGTGCCGAGGCGCTGTGCGTGCTCTGCGAGAGCATTGCGTTCTCTCCGACGGTGCCCCCCTCACCCACCGTACCGACCTGCGCGCCCGAAGAGAGCAAGACGTCCACCTCCCCCTCGAGAAGAACGAAGAGCTCCTCGGAGTTCTCCCCCCGGACGAAGAGCTCCGACCCCGGTGGGTAGTCCCGTACCACAAGAGCACCTGCCAGACGTCGAGCTTGCTCGGCGCTCAACCCTTCGAAGATCGCCAGCTCCTCCATGTGCGAGGCAATGCGCGGAAGGACGCTCCTGGCCCGAAACCCTTCCATGACCGCGTCAAACACGGGGCGGGCGGAGTCGATCAGGGCCGGCTCCCCCACTTCGGGCGGCACCAACAATCGAATCATTTTCACTGAGTCCAGCCGTTCCACATCGTGGAAGGCCAGGGCGGGGACGTAGGCCGCCGGGAGGAATCCGAGCCCGAGCAGGGTGCGCTGGAGACGCGGGTCGTGAGCATTCACATCGACATCGATGTACTCCACATCGAGTTCGCGCGCCCGATCAAGGAGACCAGTCAGGAGGAAGGGAATCGCTTGGTCCGCGGCGGCAATCAACTCGATAATGCGGATGTTGCGATCCGTCTCGTCGTGGAGGAAGCCGAGCCCCCCAACCACGGCCTCTTTCGGACCCCCGGGGCGGCGGGCGATCAGGTACTCCGCGTGGTGCGCGGCCAGCATGAAGAAGCCATAGTTCAACTTCATGGGACCGAACACTCCCCGGCTTCGCACGCGGCCCCGCTCGATCCGAAGCAGATCGGGCATCCGCTCGGATTCCAGCCAGGCGAGCTCGAAGTCTCCGTCGGTCGGATAGGGGGGGCTCGACTCGTCAACAATGAGATCCACCTCCAGGCCGAGCCCGCTCATGGCGAGCTCGGCCACGGAGGCGATCCCAGGGGCCACCCGGGGGTGGTTCCGGCGCAGGGACTGGGCGGGGCCGAACAGGCGCGCAAAGTAGGCGACGCTCTCCCGTTCATTGAATCGGTACTTCAGGGGGAGGAATCCCACCGGGACGAAATCGAACTTCCAGGAGATGCGCTGCGAGTAAGGATGCGCGGTGCGGTTGTCGGCGACCGCGACATGCAGCCGGTCATTGATGAGCTCCAGCCGACGCGCCATGATCGCCTTCCCCACCCCCTTCCCCCGAGCGTCTGGATGAACCGCCAAGCGCCCCAGCTCTCCCACGAGATCGGAGTGCGCGCCGATGTCCAGGTTCACGGAGCCCGTTCCGACCACCGTCCCATCCGCCTCGTCCTCGGCCACCACCATCAGGATGTGGTCTCCAAAGACGGCCCGTTTCAGCCAATGTGTGTCGTAGAAGTCCTGGTAGGGATAGTCGTCCCCGTAGGTCGCCCGGAAGATCTCCCGGATCGCTTCGACGTCCCCTTCCTTCGCCTCACGGGTTCGAATCCGACTCATTAATCACCTGTTGCGTACATGGAACGGGCACCTTCGGCTCCCCTTGTCCGAACGCTTGTTCGGTGCTGCAGCGGGGAGTATGATAGAACTCCACTGAGACTCCAGCTTGAATCACCCGGGTCCCCTCTAGACCCGCGACACTTCCCAGCCTCACTGCCTCGGGAGCCGCGATGAGGGCTCAGTCCACCACATACGTCGGCTCCCGCTGGATCGTGCTGGGAGCCGCTGCGGCGGTCTTCCTGGGATCGATGTCGTGTACCCGACAGGTCGAGACCCTCTACGACCTCGGGCCCCAGGCTTACTACCGCACCGGCTTTCCGCTGAGGGATACGTCTGAGACGCTCGAGCGCGCTCTTCGTTCCGTGAAGCGAATCCAGTCGAGAGGGTACTACACCACCTACGTGTTCCCCCCGGAGACGGCCCCCCTCGAAACGGAGCCGATCACGGCCGCCTTGCTGGCCACGGCCGTCGACACGCTCTCCTCGTCGCAGGAACGGGCGGCCACAGGGGTCATCGTCTCTCGCAGCGGCCGCAACGTCACTCTGGTGACGGTGGCCCATGTGCTCACCTTTCCCGACACGATCCTGGAATACTACGACGCCGACGCCGCAGAGGCCGGGCTTCCGCCCGCCCTCACCCCTCCCCGACAGATCGAAAGCGTGTCTTTGCTGACGCAGCAGACGAACTGGGTTCTCGATCTTCCCGAGGTGGATTCATTCGAGATCCTGGCCACTGAACGAACGAGCGACGTGGCTCTGATCGGAGTGGAATATCGTGCGGGCGAGGATCCCGAGGATGTGGATCCGCTTCAGATCTCGGCGGGCGATCCCCAGCGACTCGCGTGGGGCTCCTTCGTGTACGTTCTCGGCTATCCGCGTGGCTACCCGATGGTCACACGCGGGGTCGTAAGCGCTCCGGACCACCCGGTCCTGGAGTCGTTTGTCGTGGACGGCCTCTGGAATCGGGGGATGAGCGGAGGGCTCATCCTCGCCGTGCGAGGCGACGGCGAGGGACTCGAGTGGGTCGGCATGGCCCAGGCCGCCGCCGGCTCCGTCGAGGCGCGGCTGGTGCCCGATGAGGACGAGCTCGAGAACCACGATATCCGGCGACCCTACGTGGGGCCGATCTTCGTCGAGGAGTACCAGCGCATCGACTACGGAATCACCCTATCCGTGCCCATGACGCGCATTCGCCGCCTTCTAGACGAACACCGCAGTGAGTTGCGGGAACGCGGATTCGAGCTCCCAGAACTCTGACCCCACCCGGTCGGAGAGACCGCATATCCGCGACGGTGCAAGCGCTAGGACGTCAATCAGATCCCGACCGCTCGCACCCTACTGATCAGAAACCCGCGGCCTGTCCGTCCTTACGGGGATCTGATCCAGCCGCCCATCCCTGCTCCAGGCGAAGCACGGCCTGACCCCCACCTACCGAGAAGGGACCCGCTACGCTCACCTCGTGGCCTCGGGCGCGCAGGGCTTCCCGGATCTCGTGGGCAATGGGCGGCTCAAGTCCGACGTTCATCCCCGAGAAGTGCCGGAAGCGGGCGGCATCGATGGCCTCCTGCACATCCATGTCGAAGAGCACCAGGTTCAGAAGGACCTGCACCTGCCCCTGCGGCTGCATCGCGCCCGACATGACACCGTAGGAAAGCCAGGGCTCCTCGGTTCCGTCTTCGGACGTCTTCGTCACGAAACCCGGGATGATCGTATGGAAGGGCTCCTTGTTGGGGCCGACCGTGTTCGGCATGTCAGGCTCCATGGTGAAGCCCGAGCCGCGATTGTGGAGCGCGAATCCGGTCCCGGGCACCACCACCGCGGAACCGAACGAGGAGAAGACCGAGTTGATGAAGGAGACCATGTTGCCGTCCGCGTCCGCGGCGGAGAGGTAGATCGTCTCGCTCTCGGTCACGGCCGGCCCCGGGTCCACAGCTTCCATCGCCCGGTGAGGATCGATCAGCTCCCTGCGGCCCGCGATGTACTCGTCGGTCAGGAGCTCTTCAACGTTTACGTCCATGTGCTGGGGATCGGCGATGTATCGAGCGAGGTCCGCGTAGGCCAGCTTCTTCGCTTCCACGAGGTGATGGAGGTACTCGGGAGAGTTGTGGCCCATGGACTCGAGCGGCAGCGGCTCCAGGATCCGAAGCATCTGCAGCCCGGCGATTCCCTGACCCGGAGGCGGGATCTGCCAGAGACGATAGTCGCGGAAGGAGGCGGAGATCGGATCCACCCACTGCGACTCGTGGTTCGCCAGGTCCTCGAGGGTGATGAATCCGCCCAGCTCCTGGAGGCCTTCCACGATGCGCTCACCCAACTCGCCGCCGTAGAAGACGCCGGGCCCCTCCCTCTGGATCAGCCGCAGGGTTTCCGCGTAGTCTGGGTTTCGGAACCACTCCCCCGGCCGAGGCGCACGTTCACCATCGATGAGGAGGGCCTCCCGCGCGCCCTCATTTTCGGCGAGGGCGTTCTCGGCGCCCTCCCAGTCCCCGGACACAATCCTGGAAACCGGAAAGCCTTCCTCCGCCAGGCGAACGGCCGGCTCCATCGCTTCGGCAAGTGAGATTGTGCCGTACTCTTCCAGGAGGTCCGCCCATCCCCGGAGTGAGCCCGGCACGGTGACCGCCATGGCGGTCCGTCCGGGAATGCTTTCATGTCCCGCCTCCAGAATGGCCTCCCTCGTCATGAGAGAGCCCGACTTCCCATGACCCGAGAATCCCCTCAGCTCACCCTCCTCCGCAGACCAGATCAGTGCGAAGAGGTCTCCCCCGAGACCGGTCATGTGAGGTTCGACCACGGTCAGCGTGATCGCGGCAGTGACCGCGGCGTCGATCGCATTTCCACCCCGCTCCAGGACGGCCAGGCCCGCGCTGGTGGCCAGCGGCTGGCTCGTGGCAATGGCGGCGTTGGGCGCGTAGACCGTCGAGCGGCCGGCCATCGTGCTGGGCGGTGGCGCCTCCTGAGCGGTGACCTCGCCCGTGCCGAGCACGGAGACGGGTGCAGGGACCTCGTCAGCGAGCGGCGCGAGCGAGCCGAGCGCGAACAGAAAGCCCGCAACCGCCAAGGAACGCAGAGACAGCTCCACCGTGCTGCCGAGATACCGCTGAGACTGCCGCATGATTTCCTCCTGAACCACCTGATGAACGTCCGCCGTCCCGGAACCCCAACGACCCAGGAGCCCCGCTCGGGAGAGTGCGGCGGCGGGACACGCTCTGCTCCCGCGCCACGATCGAATCTCCAACCATACTAATGTGCTCCGGCCTCTGCGGCGACTCTCAGCGCAAGGGGCTCGGGATCCCCTCCAGCCTCGGCCAGAAAGAGGGAAGGCTCGATCAACTCCAACTCCAGAACGAGCGGTCCCCCGTCCCGATCGGTGACGAGGTCGATACGGGCGTAGGCGGGCGGGCCGAATCGTTCAGCGACGAGGGAGATCGCGGCGTCGGCCACCGCTCGCTCGACCGGTGAGGGATCAGCGGGCGTCACGTCTTCGGGAGCGAAGAGACCTTCGACGAGACCAGCTCCGCGCTCGAGCAGGGGCCCCTTTCGCCCCGCATGCCGGAATCGACCGTCCAGGTACACGAGAAGACGCTCTCCACGTTCGTCCACGCTGGAGAGGTAGGGCTGGATCATCACGGTGCGACCCTGATCGAGGAGCCGGCTCACCAGGGTGAGGGCTTCCTCGA
>SLCK01000022.1 GCA_007125845.1 Gemmatimonadota bacterium | reverse complement strand
CGTTGTGCGACCGGGTCGCGGGACTCCCGAGCTTCCCTCCCGTCCGGCGCCGGGCCGTCGGGTCACCCCGATCGACCGCGTCCACGACCGCGACTCACCCTGTACATGACACGGACCCCCGAAAGTGTGACATCGGTGGACTGTACGGAGAGCCCGCCGGGTCTCCCGACGCGCACGAGTTGGAGGAGTCGGTCCAGGCGCTTCTGGCGTGGAGGACGAACTGGAAGAAGACAGAGATGAGATCGGTCCCCTGGACCTTCAGGGAGGAGAGGTATCCCGGCGCGGATCCGGGCTTCCTGCGCCGGCGGGTGGGACAGGGCGGCGCGAACCCGGGGGCGGCCCGCAACGCCCGGCTCGAAGCATCGGCCTTTCAGCGGGAAACGATCGGGCCCTGAGCGGAGAGGAACCTTGGCCCGATGCGGGTCAGTACCTTGCGCCTTCGGAAATCCTGTCCAGAGCCCGCCGGAGCGCCGTGAAGTGCGGAGTGTCCGGTGCATTGCCCGTGGGCCATTCCAGGTCATGGATCAGTCCGTCCAGAACCGGGGGACTCCCGCCGCTGAAGTGGCGCAGATAGTCCGCCACGCGCGCGTCGGAATCATTCCGGTCCTCCCGGACTTCGCGGTCTTCTGGGAGCTCCGGGCGGGGCTCCTCGACCTCGAACTCACCCACGCGAACAAGCCGGGCGATCCGGTCCGAGACCACCTGCTCGATGAACCGACGGGCTTCGTCGCCGAGGCCCTGCGGGCGATAGGACGCGACCACCAGCGACCGGGTGCCCCGAAGAGCTCGGACCACGACTCGGAGGAGGTGCAGGCTCGCGTCATCGATGTCCTCGAGCTCGTGAATCCCCAGCAGGAGCCCGTCGCTGTCGGCGATTCGTGCGAGGAGCTCGGCCACGATCGTGTGGAGCTCCTGGGTCTGGTTCCATCCGGATCGGGCCGCCGACTCACCTGCAGGGTCGTCCGGTTCAGGAAGGCGCTCTCCCAGGTTGGGCAGCAGCCTGGTCAGAGCCAGGAGCGAGCTGTTGCCAAGGCCTTCAAGTGCAGGGTGGTTGGCCAGGGGACGGAGCAGCCGAGCCGCGGTCGCGTACGGGACCTCCTTCCCGACCTCCGAAGCGCGAGCCGTGAACACGGCCGCTCCTCCAACCTTTGCTCGCTCCGCGAACGCTTCGATGAGGTGCTGCTTTCCGTTCCCGATCTCGCCCTTGAGCAACACGAGGGCCCCTTCCTGGAGCGGCAGGTCCCGCCAGCTCTTCTCGAGGAGGGCCCATTCTTGACGGCGTTCCCGGAGCCGGGAGCTGGCGCTTGGCCCCAGAAGCCGGGAGCTCGCGCATTCCATCAGCTCCCTGGCGTAGGTCGCAAGCTCCTCGGAGGGTTCGTCTCCGAACTCGCTTCGCAGGAGCTCGGCATAGCTCTGGAAGCGAGATACCGCCAGGGCGTACTGCCCCGCTCCGGCGAGCGCAGCCATCAGGAGCCCGATGGCGTTGTCATCGTAAGGTCGTCGGCGCGCGAGGACCGCGCCTGCGGCAGCTGCGGCTCGGACGTCTCCGGCGGCGAGCTTCTCCTCGGTCAGGGCGAGTGCAACCGGCTCCCACGAGGAGAGCAGGCCGGTCCTGCGAGACTCGGCCCACCGCTCGAACTCCTGGGCTTCGGGGATGGAGAAATCCCCGAGGAACGCCTCGCGCAGGAGTGGCTCGGCTCGGTCGTAGTCGCCGCGGGCCAACGCCTCCTCTCCTTCCCGGAAGTCGAAGCGCACGTCGGGACCGACCTCAAAACACTCTCCCCGGCCTTCGATCAGGCGGGCATCGGGCGCGGCCTGTCGGAGTCGGTACACGGCCTGTCGGAGGCAGTGTTGCCTGGAACTGGCCCCACGGTCGGGCCACAGGAGCTCCGCCAGGTGCCGTCGGGGTACCTTCCCGTCCGGGCTGAGCGCCAGGTACACAAGCAGGGCGAGGGACTTGCCGGCCCGAAGGATCGGGGCGGAGGCGTGCTCGTCTTCGTAGAGAGCCAGCTCGCCCATGGCCCTGATCCATAGGGAAGTCGAGGGCTCGTCGGACTGTAGTTCATCCCTCGGGCCCCGGTGCCGGGATCGATCACTCATGATCTGGAGAGCTGAATTCCGTCACCTGGTCTCCTCCATCTAATCAACGTGTGAGACTCTGTCGACCTCTTCGGACTCCGATCGCGCGTCGTCGTCGCAGATTCTCTGGGAGCACCCCTCGTGCCAGGAGTAACCATAGGGCCTCCGGGTGACATTCCGTCGGTCCCGCCGTAAGCAAGCTGCTGCATTGTTCGAAGATGAACACTGAGACTTGCAAGCACCGGGCCGAATTGTCGTGTAGCGAAGAAATCAAGACACGTGGTTTGCTCAACCTCCTATGACTTGGGACTGGCCTCACTGCAGCATCTTTCAGCACAGAAAGACTTTAGATCGAAATTCCGGCCGGCGAGTCCCCGTTCCGGGTGGAATCGAATGCCCGGTCCCAGTAGCGGTGACCCACACCGTTGCAATCGCGCGACAGGGCTGTGCGACTTCGCGACAGACGAGCCGTATGGGGCGGAATGTCACTGCGAGTCCTGGGGTGGTGGATGGCGGCGACCGGGTGTACTTTGGCTCGGGCAGGCACTCTCGTGCCTCAGACTTCCTCATCCAGCCCCGGACCCGAAACGATGCCCGGACGGTCAATCGCCCTGACCAGCGTGATCTTCGTGGGCCTCGGCCTCGCCCTCCTCGGAGCTGTGGTGGCGGTTCTCGGGCTCGGCGGAGTCGTAGACTTCGAGTTGGGAGCGGGCGACAATGCTTTGAAGACGGACAGCCTGGGGCTTGCCCTTCTCGGTACGGGAGCCCTTTTCGTGCTGGCCGGAACGATGAAGGCGGAGGAAGCGCGCGTGCTCGGGGACGGAGGTTCCACTCCCCTGGGGGAGAGGGTGCGGGATTTCCTCCGGGAACGGCGGTGGATTCCAGTTCTCGTTCTGGTCGTTGCCGCGGGCGCACTCGTTCTCACTCTGCGATGAGAGATGTCCCCGGGCGGGCCCGGTGTCGCCGAGGACCGAGGCGTGAGTGAGGAGGCCTGGCTCGATGAGCTCGTTCTGGAGGTTCAGGGCGGAAACGCGGGAGAGGAGGGCTCCTTCCTCCGGTTTGTGCTCGATGCGTCCTCTGGTCGCTTTCTGGCTCCGGAGCCGAGTCCGGCCCAGGCCCTCTTTCGGGAGCGCGCGGTCAAGGAAGCGGCACGGCTGGCCCACATGGCACGGCCCGGGGCCACCGAGGTGGCCTTCGAGCGGGAGTGGCCGGAACGGTGGAGGGAGATGAGCCGGCGCAGCGACGCGCCGGCGGACGAGCTCTTCGCCGTCCTCGACACCGGGCTGCTTGGAGATCACCCTCTCTTGAAGGGTACGATCGCCGAGGAGGTGAACTTCTCCGACGAGGAGGGTGGGGAGGACCGAAGCGGGCACGGCACCATGGTCGCGTTGCTCTATCGGGCCGCGATCCAGCGGCAACCGCGCTTTCTGAACGTGAAGGTGGCAAACGCCCGGGGAACTGCGGCTCCCAGGAGGTTGATCCGAGCGCTTGAGTGGCTGGCGGCCTACTCCCGGGCACGGCCCGACGAGTCCATCGTCGCGAATCTGAGCATTGGCGCCTACACCCGGAGCTGGCTCGGCTTCGAGTGCAAAGGGCGCTGCGCTCTTTGTCGTGCCGCGGTCGAGGCTGCCGAGGCCGGAATCCGTGTCGTTGCCGCAGCCGGGAACCGGCCCGAGCGGACGACATGCCCGGCCATGGCCGGCGTGCGTCGACGACATCCGGACATCTACGCCGTGGCCCAGTCCAGCTGGGAAATGAGCGGTACCGGGAATGTGGAGGCTCCTGCGGACCACCTCTGGAAGCCGTTGGAGGAAGATGGGTCGCAGACGCCGCGCGCACCTTTGGCCTGAGGCCGGCGATGGCCACCCTTCTGGAGCTGACCGAGGAGTTCCGGGTCGAGGAGCGTTTTCTCAGGCAAGGGGGAGGGGAGACGGGCCGGGCCCGCCAGGAACGGCTGGGGCGACTGACAGTGCGAGCACGGCTGGATCGCCTCCTCGATCCGGACGCTCCCTTCCTCGAGCTCGGCCTCTGGGCGGGATGGGGGATGTACGAGGAGTGGGGACACGTGCCGGCGGCCGGTGTGGTCACGGGAATCGGTCGGGTGAGCGGAAGGCCGGTTCTCGTCGTGGCGAACGACGCGACGGTGAAGGCGGGAGCCTTCTTCCCGCAAACCGTGAAGAAGGTGCTTCGGGCGCAGCGGATCGCCATGTCCCTCCGAATCCCGGTGATCTACCTGGTCGACTCGTCAGGTGTCTTCCTCCCCCTGCAGGACGAGATCTTCCCGGATGAAGACGATTTCGGGCGCATCTTCAGGAACAACGCCGTCATGTCGGCCTCGGGGATCCCGCAGTACTCGGCGGTGATGGGCGACTGTGTGGCGGGAGGAGCCTACCTGCCCGTTCTCTCGGACAAGCTCCTCATGACGGAGGGGAGCCAGATGTATCTCGCGGGCCCGACTCTGGTGAAGGCGGCAATCGGACAGACGGCCGAACCGGAGGAGTTGGGCGGTGCGCGGATGCACGCTGAGATCTCCGGCACGGTCGACTTCAGGGAGCCCGACGACGCCAGTTGTCTCGAGCGGCTACGCTCGCTCGTGGCCTTGCTCCCCCAGGAGCGTGCGGCCGACTGGGGCGAGGCGGCCTTCGGGGATCCGGAGGAGGGCCGACCCGCCCGCCCGATCCGGGACGTCTACGACCTGGTGCCCCCCGACGGCGGGGCGGAGTATGAGGCCCGGGAGGTCCTCCGCACCCTTGTGGATGCCGGATCGCTCCAGGAGTACAAGGCGGAGTTCGGCCCCGCCCTCGTGACCGCCTTCGCGCGGCTCGGGGGAAGGGCCGTCGGCGTTGTGGCGAACCAGGGCCGGAGGGTCGCCTCGGGCACGGGAGAGCTCCACTTCGGAGGCGTGATCTACAGCGACTCCGCGGACAAGGGGGCTCGCTTCGTCATGGACTGCAACCAGATGGGCATTCCCCTGATCTTCCTTCAGGACGTGCGCGGCTTCATGGTGGGTAAGCGGGCCGAGCAGTCGGGGATCATCCGTTCCGGCGCCAAGCTGGTCAATGTGGTCAGCAACTCGACGGTGCCCAAGCTCACCGTGATCGTCGGTGGGTCGTTCGGGGCGGGCAATTACGCATTGTGCGGAAAGGCCTACGATCCGACGCTCATCCTCGCCTGGCCCTCGGCCCGGTACGCGGTGATGGGTGCGGAGCAGGCGGCCCGCACCCTCCTGAGCCTACGCGTGCGGCAGGCCGAGGCTGCCGGGAGCACGCCGTCGGAGTCGGAGCAGGAGGCCTGGTTCGAGGAGATCCGGGCTCGTTACGCCGAGCAGACGGACATTCGCTATGGAGCGGCGAGGGGCTGGATTGATGCGGTCATCCCGCCCCACCACACCCGGGCGTGGCTCCTCTCGGCGCTGTCCCTCCTCCCGGAAGATCGGGAACGCGGGACTTTCCGGACCGGGGTGCTCCAGGTGTGACCGACTCTCCGCAAGGTTGACGGTCCCTCTCCGACGCCCCATCCGGAGGAGCACGATGGAGTCGCAGCCACTTCGCATCGCAAATGCCCACGGGTTCTGGGGCGACCGCCTAGAGGCGGCATCGGAGCTGCTTGCCGTCGAGCCCGAGCTCGACGTCCTCACCTTCGATTTCCTGGCGGAGGTGTCGATGTCGATTCTCGCTGCCCAGCGGGAACGGGAGGGCGGAGCGGCCTTTCCGCGAGACTTCGTGGAGATCGTCACCTCGCTGACTCCCTATTGGCGGGCCGGAGGGAAGTGCCGGCTGATCGCCAATGCCGGGGGGCTCGATCCTGACGGCTGCGCCCGTGCCTGTGCGGATGTGCTCGAGTCCGAGGGCGTGGACGGCACGATCGCGGTCGTGGCCGGAGACGACGTCCTGGAGTTGCTCCGGACGGATGCGGCTGGCGACCCCGACCGGCCCGAGCTCAGGAACCTGGACACGGGGGAACCGATCGGCGGCGTGGCCGACCGGCTCGTCAGCGCGAACGCGTACCTGGGAGCAAGACCGATCTCCGAGGCGCTCGATCGGGGAGCTCGTATCGTCGTGACCGGACGCGTGGCGGATGCGAGCCTCGTCGTGGGTGCGTGTCTCCACCACTTTCGCTGGGATCCTTCAGATCTGGAGCGGCTCGCGGCCGCGACCACGGTGGGTCATCTGCTCGAGTGCGGAACGCAGCTCACTGGAGGCCTCGCCACGGACTGGTTGGAGGTGCCCGGAGTCGATCGCATCGGATTTCCGGTCGCAGAGATCGGGTCAGACGGAGCCGCGATTCTCACCAAGCCGGAGGGCACCGGGGGGCGGGTGGATGCGGCAACGGTCACGGAGCAGCTCCTCTACGAAGTCGGGGACCCGGACGCCTACCTGACGCCAGACGTCACCGTCTCGCTGACGGGTGTGGAAATCGACGTGCTGGGAAAGGATCGGGTGCGCGTGCGGGGCGCACGGGGGCGTCCCGCGCCCGAGCGATTGAAGGTGGGTGCCACCTACCGGGACGGGTACTGGGCGGCGGGTCAGCTCACGATCTTCGGACCGGAGGCCGTGCGGAAGGCGCGCCGCGCGGGACGAGCCGTGCTCATGGGGCTGGCGGCCGACGATGTGCGCTTCGGGGAGGAGCTGGTCGAGTGTCTGGGGGCGGATGCGTGCCGACGGGGGACCGAAGGAGCCGGGACCAGAGAGCTCACGGAGACCGTCCTGCGGATCGCGGTGGCCGACCCGTCGCGGGAGGCTATGGAGCGATTCAGGCGCGCGCTGTCGCCCCTGATCACCGCGGGCCCGCAGGGAACGACGGGCTACGCCGAGGGCCGGCCCCGGATCCGACCTCTCTTTCGCTTCTGGCCGTGCCTCATCGATCGAGGCCGGGTCGCTCCTGAGGTGCGCCTCGTTCGCACAGCGCCGTCGCCGGACTCGTGGGGCGACAGCGGTGTTGGAGGTCTCATGGGCGGGAGGAGCCCTGTTGAAAGGAAGGTGTATCAGGTGAGTGGAGGGGCTTCCGAGCAGGACGTGTCCGGGATCGAGCGGGGGATGCCGCCCGGAGGAGGCAGCCCGGAGAGTCGGATCCGGGCTTTGGGACGACTTTCCGACCTCGCGCACGGTCGCAGCGGAGACAAGGGACGGAACGCCACCATCAGCGTAATTGCGAGACGGAAGGCGGACTTTCCCCGTCTTCAGGAGGAGGTGACGGTCGATCGGGTCGCCTCGTTCCTCGGCATCGCAGACCCGGCTCAAGTGCGCCGCTTCGAGCTCCCCGGCCTGGGCGCCCTGAACTTCTTGATTCACGGGATTCTCGATAGCCCTCTCCGCACCGACGCCCAGGGAAAAGCGCTCGGGCAGCTGCTCCTCGAGATGCCCCTCGATCCGTCCGGAGAATCCGGTGCGGGTGCCGGGGGCGCCCGTCCGGACGAGCTCCAGTGAGGTGAGTATGGCAGAGACATCGCTGCTCGTGGCCGGAAGGGATCCGGGAAGCACTGTGTTGACGTTGAATCGACCGCACAGGCGCAATGCGCTCAGCATCGAGCTCATGGAGCGGCTCTGCGGCACGATCGACGAGCTGGGCTCGGACTCGCGCGAGAGGGTCGTCGTCCTGCACGGGACCGGACCCGCCTTCTGTGCCGGGCTCGACCTCAAAGAGGCAGCGGATCCCGAAGCGGCGAGAGAAGGGGCGCATTGGGTCGCGCGCACGTACCGGACGCTGAGGGAGACCGACCTCGTGACCGTGGCTGCCGCGCATGGGGCGGCGTACGCCGGGGGCGTCGGGCTCCTGGCGTGCTGCGACCTGGTGGTGGCCGCTGATGATCTCGCGATCCGGATGCCCGAGGTGCGGCTGGGTTTGGTCCCGGCGATGGTCTCGGCAGTGCTCGCACCGCGGATTCCCGCGGGGGCGCTCTCTGAGCTGGCGTTCCTCGCTGAGCCGATCGGGGCCCACCGGGCCCTCGAGCTGGGTCTGGTCCAGAAGGTGGTCGAGGCGGGATCTGAGCTGACCGCCGCGGAGGCTGCTGCGCGCACCGTGCTCGAGGGGGCTCCCGGCGCGCTTCGAGCCACCAAGCGACTGCTGAGGGGGCTGCGTTCCGCCTCCGCAAGGGATGCCCTTGACATGGCCCTCGACAGACACATCGAGGCTCGCTCGAGCGTCGAGGCCCGTGAAGGCCTCGGAGCGTTTTTCGAGGGGCGGGAGCCAAGATGGTGAGCGCGGGGCGGCCCGGAATGGCCGCGGGGGGTGCGCGGTGACCTCGTCCGAGGCGCGAGATCTCGAGAGGGTACGACGGACGGAGGAGCAGGTCCGACAGGCCGAGGCGCTCCTCTTTTCCGGCCGGCAGCGCCGAAGCTTCGTCAAGGAGCTCTTCCACGGGCGCTTTGCCGCGGATCTGGTCATGCCTTATCCCGTCCTCTCCCGGGAGGATGAGGAACGAACCCGGGAGACGTTGCGCGAGCTGCGGGCGTTCTGCGACGAGCACCTGGATCCGGAGAGGATCGACCGGGAACGCGAGATCCCAGCAGAGGTGATCGAGGGTCTGGGGCGCCTGGGGGTGCTCGGCATGACTGCGCCCGCCTCGTTCGGGGGGGCGGACGCCTCCCAACTCTCCTACTGTCGGATTCTGGAAGAGCTGGGAGGCCGGTGCAACGCGACGGCGCTCTTTACGAACGCGCACCACTCGATCGGGATGCGGGCGCTCGTGCTCTTCGGGACCGACGAACAGAAGCGCCGGTGGCTCCCCGACGTCGTCGCAGGGCGGAAGCTGGCCGCCTTCGCTCTCACCGAAGAGCAGGCCGGCTCGGACGCCGCAAACGTTCAGACCACCGCGGTGCCCACGGAAGACGGCAGCCACTTCGTCCTGAACGGAGAGAAGCGCTACATCACGAACGGCGCGCTGGCCGACGTGCTCACCGTGATGGCCCGAACCCCGGGGGACGAAGGGGATCCGGGTGCCGTAACGGCGTTCTGGGTCACTCCCGATATGCCCGGCTTCCGTGTGCTCGAACCCAGGATGGAGAAGCTCGGGGTCCGCGGCACCGCGACCGCTCGGCTGGCCTTCGAGGAAATGCGTGTTCCCCGGGAGAACGTCCTCGGGCCCGTGGGGCAGGGCCTCAAGGTCGCACTCACGGTTCTGGACTTTGGACGCACCACCTTCGGGGCCTGCTGCACAGGAGCCGCAAAGACCTGCCTTCATCTCGCGCGGGACCACGCCCGGACCCGTGTGCAGTTCGGTCGGACGCTCGGGGAGTTCGAGCTCGTCCAGAAGAAGCTCGCGAACATGGCGGCCTGGATCTACGCGATGGAGGCCATGACCACGGTGACGGCCGGGCTCGTGGACCGGGGGCACCGGAGCGCACCGGACGACTCGGCGGTCGAGTACATGGCAGAAACCGCGATCCTCAAGGTGGTTGCCACCGAAGCTCTCTGGACGATCGTGAACGACACGTTCCAGATCCACGGGGGCGCAGCCTACTTCACCGACCTCCCGCTCGAGAGGCTCCTCCGCGACGCGCGCGTGAACCAGATCGGAGAGGGTGCCAACGAGGTGCTCGTCTCGTTCGTGGCTCTGCTGGGGATGCGTGGTCCGGGCGAACGGCTCCGAGAGGTCCGGGACTGGGCGCGGCGGCCCTGGACGACCCCGCATCGCCTCGGGGAATTCCTGGGGGGAGAGCTTCGGAGAAGGTTCCGTGCGCCTTCGGTTCTCGTCCGGGCCCCTGAGCTCGCCGACCACGCCCGTCGTCTGGAACGTCTGGTTCGTCGCTTCGGGATCACGGTCCAGCGATCGCTCATGCGGCACCGCGAGGAGATCCTCGAGCGGCAGCTCGTGCAGGAGCAGATCGCGCTGGTCGCAATGGAGCTCTACGCCTCGGCGAGCGTGCTCAGTCGGCGCGACGCCGAGTTGGCCCTGGGAGAGGGGGGGCAGAGGGCGCGCGGATCGTCGGAGGTGGTGAGCAGCGACCTCGACGGAGCCGCAGCCCGGCTTTTCCTGGGCGGGTCCGCAGACCGGATCGAACGGGCGCTGGACTCGGTGGACGACCCCAGGCACCGCGAAATCGTGGAGCTCGCCTCGGCCGTGCTCAGGAGCTGATCGGTTTCAGAACCCTGCGAGCATGCGGAGTCTGCGGTGGGGGCGCCGCCGATCGAGGTTCTTCAGACCGAAGCTCCGGGCCATCCGCTGTGCCTCACCGAACTCTTCGGGAGCGAGCGGTCGATCGATCTCCGCATAGCGCCCCTCTCCGACCTTTCCCGCCGGCCGATACTGGTCCATGAGGTTCACGTAGGTGCCGGCTCCGAGCTCCTCGGCGACCCACGCCAGGATGCGCTCCGTCTCGTCGAGTTGGCCCGGCATGACGAGGTGGCGGACGATCAGTCCCCGCTTCGCCAATCCTTCCCCGTCGGTGACGAGGTCGCCCACCTGCCGGTGCATCTCCTTGACCGCCGCGCGGGCGAACTCCGGGTAATCCTCCGCCTTCATGTAGGTCCGGCTTCGCTCAGGCGACCAGTACTTGAAATCCGGCATGTAGATGTCGACCAGACCCTCCATGAGCTCGAGGCTCTCCACGACGTCGTACGCGCTCGTGTTGTAGACCACCGGGAGGCGGAGGCCCTGCTCGATCGCCGGGACCAGGGCTTCCACGACCTGAGGGACGACATGCTCGGGAGTGACGAAGTTGATGTTGTGGCAACCCCGCCGCTGCAATTCGAGCATCATGGCGGTGATGCGCTCCGGGCGCTCTCCCTCCTGTGCACCCGGTCGGATGTCCTGGCTGATGTCGAAGTTCTGACAGAAGACGCAGCGCAGATTGCAATGCGAGAAGAAGATCGTACCGGATCCGTTCCAGCCCCTCAGGCAATCTTCCTCTCCGAAGTGAGGGAAGTAGCTGCCCACGGGAGCGTATCGGCCGGTCTTGCAAGCTGCCCATTTTCCGGAGAGGCGGTCGACCCCGCAGTCGCGCGGGCAGGCTCGACAGTCCTCGAGCTCCCCGAGGGCGCGCTCGACCCGGCCGTGGAGTTCGATCCGGTTCAGCTCGAGATAGGAGGGCTGGCAATCCCCGGGAGCTCCGGGGGCTGGAACGGGGGGATCGAGAGGCGGGCGCATCTGCACCTCTGGGCTGGAACCGCATCGCAGTCGCTCCCCCATCACGACCCCCGACCGGGCTGCGGGGTTCCGGGTGCCGCGATACGGCCGCATCCCCCGGCCCTCGCGGAGTCTTGCCCGCCAGGCATCCCGGATTCAGCTTGGGTGCGATGGGATCTTTTCACGCCTTCCGAATCGAGCGCGACCCCGAAGGGGCGGTCCAGGCGGCCGTGACCCGGATGCGCCTCGAAGATCTCTCCGAGGGAGAGGTCCTGATCCGTGCCGACTGGTCGTCGGTGAACTACAAGGATGCCCTTGCCGCGACCGGGGATGGTCACGGCGTGATGCGTCGCTTCCCTCTGAACGGGGGGATCGACGTGGCGGGCGAGGTTTCCGAGTCGTCAGACCCGCGCTTCGCTCCGGGCGATGAAGTCCTGGTCACGGGACACCGCCTGAGCGAGACGCACGACGGTGGATACGCCGAGTACGTGCGCGTGCCCGGCGACTGGGTGATCCGTCTGCCCGAAGGACTCAGTCTGCGCGAGGCGATGGGTCTCGGGACCGCGGGGTTCACTGCGGCCCTCGCCCTGCACCGGATGGAGGAGAACGGGCAGGCGCCGGCGCTCGGACCCATCGTCGTCACGGGTGCGACAGGAGGGGTGGGGAGCCTGGCGGTCTCGATCTTCGCCCACCGGGGGTACACCGTTCACGCCGTCACCACCAAGCTCGATCAGCGGGCGTACCTGGAATCCCTGGGAGCCGAGGAGATCTTGCCGGCGGCGGAGGCTCGGCCGACGGGAAAGCCGCTCCAGAGTGCCCGCTTCGCCGGAGCGGTGGACTGCGTGGGCGGCGCTCCGCTCGCGTGGCTCCTCAGCGTCGTATCGCCGCTGGGTAACATTGCCGCGATCGGAAACGCGGCGGGCGCGGAACTGCGGACGACCGTGCTTCCGTTCATCCTCCGTGGCGTGAACCTGCTCGGGATCAATTCGACCTTCGTCGCCCGGGAGCTTCAGGAGGAGATCTGGACTCGATTGGCCACCGAGCTTGGCTCGTCCGAGCTGAAACGCATCGTGCGGAACGAGGTGAGCCTCGAGGGACTTCCCACGGTCTTCGAGCTCCTTCTCTCGGGCCGCGCGGTAGGCCGGACCGTGGTGCGAATCGACTGAGTGGCGAGGCAGCTTCCGCCTCGTGTCCTTCCTCGCAGCGACGCCTCAGCGTTTCCGGTGAAAGCGCAGGCCCCGCACCCTCGACGAATTGGCAGTGAAGGACTCTACCTCCCCGCCGGCACTTCGCTCGAACCGCATGTCACCAAAGGCGTAGGCCTGGAATCGGTCCGCTGCGACCGGATGGAGCAGCTGCGGGTCGCCGCGGGCGTGCCGGGCGACGAGCCGGTCGTCGACGAGCTCGAGGCGCCAGGTGCTCCGCAATTCGGGGCTCTCATAGCTTCCCACGAACTCCCGGAGGGTCTCGACGTCCGGATTCCAGGGCTGTGGGGGATCCTCGTGGCCGCTGCCGCCCGAGGCCCCGTCAGCTGGTGCCACGGGGAAAGGGAGGAGATCGTCGGCCAGGTACAGGTCGACCACTCTGAGGGCGAGGCGGGTGGGCAAGATCGTGGAGGTGTTTGCGAGGATCGCGACCGCGAAGTCCGTCTCGGGCACCCGGAGGATGATGCTCCGGTACCCTGCCCACGCTCCTCCGTGGGTGAACACCCGCAGTCCACGGTACTCGGCGACCTCCTGACCAAGGGCGTAGTCGATAGAGTCGCCGTTGCCGAGGGTTCCCTGCCGATGCATCGCCTCGAGCATGGTGGCGTCACCGACGACGGGATCCCGGAAGTTGTCGATCCAGAGAGCCAGGTCCTCTGCGGTCGTGAAGATCGAGCTCGAGCCCGGGGCCGCCAGATAGGAAGGGACCAAACGGAAGCTCCCGTCCGCTTCCGCCGCGTACGACATCGCCCAGCCGGGGCTCGCCTCTGTGGGATCGTCGCGCACGCTGGTGGAGCTCATTCCGAGGGGAGCGAAGATCCGTTCCCGGCTGAAATCGGCAAAGGATTGACCGGTCGTGCGTGCGACGATCTCGGCCAGGAGGTTGTAGCCGGTGTTGGAGTAGGCGTAGTCGCTGCCGGGCGCGAAGTTCAATTCCCCCTGCCGGACCACCATCTCCAGGATGTCGTCGAGGGAGATGGGGTCTCGAAAGGTCCAGCCGGTGAGGACCAACGTCTGCGGCCAATCCCGCAGCCCGGCGGTATGGTGAAGGAGCTGGCGGAGAGTGATCCGCTCCCCGAAGTCGGGCATCTCCGGCAGGTGGGAGCGCACATCGTCGTCGAGGTCGAGGAGGCCGTCGTCGACGAGGAGGAGCACGGCCATCGCAGCGAACTGCTTCGCCAATGACGCCCCGTCGAAGACAGTTGCCGGGGTAATCGGGGCTCCCTCCTCCAGATTCGCGGACCCGTACCCCCGGGAGTGCAGGATCTTGCCCTCCCGCATGACGAGGACGGCCGCTCCCGGGGAGTCCCCGTCGTCCCACGGCTGCAAGAGTGCGTCGACGTCCGACGAGCGCGGGCCTTCGACCACCTGGGCGGAAGCCGACGGGGCGCCGGACAACAACAGGGCCAGGAGGACGAGCGAACTGAAGCGTCGAGCGATCATCCACATCGTCTCGAGTGGGAGAGAAGGGGCGACCCAAGTGGAACCCCATGTATCTAGTCCTGAGCGGGACCCGGGTTCCCGGCCTTGCGCGGCGTGAAATTTCTCTGGTGCGTCGGCGACCGCACCAAGTATTTTGAGCTTGAAGCGAGGGGGGTTCTCGCGTGCCGTAGGATCTCCGGGTCGAGGGAGGAGGGAACGATGCGAGTTCGCGGCAGGGATGTCCTGGTCTGCGGTGCGCTGGTGCTCTGGCCCTTGACCCTTACGGGCCAGACGGGTGCGATCGAGGGAACGGTTCGGGAGGAGAGCGGAGGAGGCGCCGTTCCTGCGGCATGGATCCGGGTCGTCGGGCCTGAGGAGGCGGTCACTGCGTCCGGGACCACGAACCGAAGCGGAGAGTTCCTCCTGACCGGGGTTCCGGTCGGCACCTTCACGGTCCGGATCCAGGCTCTGGGCTACGAACCCTTCGAGGTGGTGGGCGTGGTGGTGTCGGACGAGCGGACGGCCCTCGTATTGGCCGAGCTCACGCCCAGGGCGTTCGACCTGGATCCGCTCATCGTGACCGCCTCCAGGACGGAGGAACGGCGCCTGGATTCGCCCGCGGCCGTGGAGGTGGTCCAACCCCTCGACGTCCGCGAGCGATCCGCAGTGACCCTCGCGGACCACGTCACGGGGCTCGCTGGGGTGGACGTGATTCGGACGGGGCTCCAGGGCAACTACGTTACGGTGCGCGGCTTCAACAACATTTTCTCCGGTGCGACGCTGACCCTCACGGATTACCGGATCGCATCGGTGCCCTCTCTCAGGGCCAACGTGCATCACATGAACGCGGTCACGAACGCGGACATCGAGCGTGTTGAAGTCGTTCTCGGTCCCGGGTCCGCCCTCTACGGGCCGAATGCCGCGCACGGGGTGATCCACTCGATCACTTCCTCACCGCTGGACTTTCCGGGCGGGACGCTGTCCGTTGCATCGGGCCTGCGTCAGCAGGCGGGGGAGACGGCCCCATCCGACATGGCTGAGGCGGGCGCCGGATTCTCTGCCTCCTCCGAGCCGGTGATCCACGTGGAGGGGAGATATGCCGCTCGCATCGGTGAACAGGTAGGCATCAAGCTGTCCGCTCAGCACTTTCAAGGTGAGGAGTGGCGGTTCGACGATCCGGTGGAGGTGCGGCAACGGGCCCTGGCCGGTGCGTGTCGGGAGGCGGAGTTCCGGCTCGACGTCGACGCTTGCTTGAACTTCTCGGAGGGCCTGAATCTCGAGCGTCCCGGGGACGTGGAGCTGCTGCGAACCAGCGTGGACAACGTGTTCGGGGGCCGGGACGATGGGATCCGCCGGTACTCCTTCGACCTGAGAGCCGACTGGCGTCCGCGCGAAGACGTCAACCTGATCTTCGCGGGCGGACGGACCACGAACGTGAGCAGCGTGGACCTGACCGGGCTCGGAGCGGCGCAGGTCGTGGACTGGAACTCGGAGTACGTACAGCTTCGCGGGGCGCGGGGCGGCGCCTTCGGTCAATTCTTCCTGAACCGGAGCGACAACACGGAGAGCTATCTCCTGCGTTCGGGCCGCCCCCTCCACGACCGCTCCCACCTCCTCGTTGCCCAGTTCCAGAACGAGGGCGCGATCGGCGATCGACACACCCTGGTGTATGGAGCGGACCTGCTCCGGACCGTGCCCCGCACGCGCGGCACGATCAACGGACGGAACGAGGACGACGACGACATCACCGAGGTCGGCGGATACGCTCAGAGCGAGTCCCGCCTCTCCGAGCGGGTCTCCTTGGTCCTGGCCGCGCGCCTGGACGATCATACCCGCCTCGAGGATCCGGTCTTCTCGCCCAGGGCCGGATTGGTCTTTGCTCCGACCGACGGTCAGAATTTCCGCTTCACCTACAATCGGGCCTTCTCGACACCGACGACCCTCAACCTCTTCCTCGATATCTCGGGGGGCACCGTCCCCCTCGGTGGGCCCTTCCGATACGATGTTCGCGCCCAGGGTGTGACCGAGTCGGGGCTTCGCTTTCAGCGGACAGAAGGGGTTCCGGACCACATGTCCCCTTTCGCTCTCCTCCTGGGCAGGGGGGCGCGGGACTTTCAGCCCACGACGACGGAGCGCCTGTGGGAGACAGCTGTCGCCGTCGTGCAGGCCAATGACCCGGCGACCGGCGCATTTCTGGCGTCCCTTCCCGTGCCATCCGCCAGCCAGGTCGGCATCGATCTGCGCCTCCTGAACCCGGAGGCGGGAGAGGACGAGAATCCCTTCCGGGCCGCTCCATTCGGGCTGGCGGAAGTCGGCGACATCCCACCCCTCAGGCCCACGATCACGAACAGCTTGGAAGTGGGATACCGCGGCCTCGTCGTGGATCGTCTGCTGCTCGCGTTCAACGTCTACCACAGCCGAATCCACGACTACACCTCCGCATTGCGGGTGAACAGCCCGAATGTCTTCCTGAACCGCGCGGACCTGGAGGGTTACCTGCAGGGCCTGGGTGTCCCCGGGCCCCAGGCGGCTGCGCTCGCCACGCAGATCGGAGGGGAAGGGGAGCACGGATCGGCCGCCGTGCCCGGGATCCCGCTCGGAGTGATCACTCCGGTGGAGGCAGGCGGCACCGATCCCGCGATCGTCCTTACGTACGAGAATCTGGGCGATGTGAACCTCTGGGGGTCCGACCTCTCGCTCACCCTCCTCATCGGAGGGGGCTGGGAGCTGACCGGGAACGCCGCCTGGGTGAGCGACGAACAGTTCATCACACAGGGCCAGGTCGTTCCCCTGAACGCCCCCACCCTGAAGGGATCGGCCTCGGTTCGGTACCGGAATCAGTCCGACGGGATGAACGGGCAGCTCCGCGCCCGTCACGCCGGAAGCTTTCCCGCGAACTCGGCCGTGTACGTGGGGGAGGTCGGGTCGCACACGGTCTTCGATTTGACCCTTGGATACCGCCTTCCACAGTTTCCGGGTCTCACCGCACAGCTCGACGTGCAGAACCTCTTCGACTCTTCCTACCGGACCTTCGTCGGCACTCCACAGCTGGGCCGTCTGGCTCTCGTGCGCCTAAGATTCGATTTCTGATCCGAGGTGAGGTGGCCTCGGTCAGGTGCCTTTCCTCCGCTCTCGACCTATCTTCGGGCCGTTCGGTTTGCCGTATGACCCCTTGCTTCGAGGGAGGTCCCGGATGCCCCAGGAAGAAAGTCGATCGGATCGCCGACCCCTCTCGACTTCGCCTCGCCCCCAGACGCCCCGTTCACAGGCGACGCACTCATCCCGCCAAGGGAGCCCGATTCCATCCGATCGGCCGCGGGTTTCGATCGGCGGAACCGACTGCAGCGCCTGCCTGGCCGCGCTCGTGATCGAGACGATCTCGGGAGCGGTGGCTTCATGCCGGCTCTTTCTGACTACGACGGATCCCGGTGGCCCCGGTCTTCCCGGACCGGGAGATCCCGTCGACTTCGGTCGCAAGGTGACGGTCGCGATGCAGCCGGCCTCGGCACCGTCGTCACGGCCATCGGAGCTTCCATCGCCCATCTTCGAGGGGACGGTCTACGGAGTCGGGCTTGGCCGGCAGGCGGACGCTGCTCCAAGCGTGGAGGTGAGCGCCTTCGATGCGCTGCGCCCGCTCGCCATGGTCCGGAGATCTCGGGTCCTGGAGCATCAGACGGTCGCCGACGTCATGAGGCTCACGGCTTCGGATCACGGACTCATGGCGGAGGTGGTGCTGGAGGCCCCGGTCAGAGAGACGATCGTCCAGGCCGACCGCACCGACCTGGCCTTTCTCCAGGAACTGTCCGCGGAATCGGATGCGGACTTCTGGGTGGAAGGAGGAATCTTCCGAAGCGTGGCACGAAGCGCGCCTCCCCTTCGAAGGGTCTCGCTGGATTTTGCTTCCGACCTGCAGGAGTGTCGGTTTTTCGCGGACCTGTCGGGGCAACGCGAAGCCACGGAGGTGGGGGGATGGGACGTCCAGGGCAAATCACGGATCCGGGCCCGGTCGCGGGGAGACTCTACGGTTTCGTCCCGAGAGGTCTCGGGTCCTGCTTTCCTGGAGCGCGTGTGGCCCTCCGCACCGCGCGCATCGGAGCCGCTTCCTTTCCCCGGGGAGGGAACCGAATCAGGCGCTTCGTCCCTTGCCGAGGCCCTGGCGTACCAGCGTGCCAGGGGATTCGCCGGACTCAGAGCGGCCATCCGCGGGGACCCGCGGATCCGGCCGGGAACCGCCGTCGGTGTCCGGGGAGCGGGGGCCCGGTTCGACGGAATATACCGGGTCCGGATGGCCCGCCACACGTTCGACTCGTTCGGTGGGTACCGAACGGAATTCGAAGCCAACCAAGGAGGGGTGGGACGATGACGATTCGAGTGAGAGAGCTGCGGATTGGGGCGGAACATGTGGACACCTCCGCTCACGGGCAGACGGTCGACTCCCGCAGCTACGGCGAGGTGCCGGCCGGCCGAGCAGGTGAATCCGAGAGGACGGGCGCAGCCTGCTCCGGTGCAGGGGTAGAGGGGAAGTTCTTCGGAGTCTATCCCGCCATCGTTCAGGGCCTCCGCCAGCCCGAAGGTGAGAGGGCGTCGCAGGTCCAGCTCCGCTTCCCCTGGCTCGCTGGGGGGGAAGACGTGGCCGTGTGGGCTCGATACGCGTCTCCAATGGCCGGTCCCGGGAGCGGCGTCTGGTTCCTGCCCGAGGTGGGTGACGAAGTGCTCGTCGCATTCGAGGCCGGTGACCTGGCGCGGCCCTACGTGATCGGTGCACTCTGGAACGGCGTGGATCGTCCACCCGAGGAGGTGGAGTCCGATGCGCAAGGCTCCGTGCGCAGCATCACAACCCGGGGTGGCATTCGCATCACCGTGGAGGATGTGTCGGGCGGGGGAGAAGTCACGATCGAGACTCCGAACGGCGCCTCCCTCCGCCTTGCGGACGGCCACGGGGGGAGCGAGGCCGTCTTGCGAGACGGCCTCGGAAACGAGGTCTCGCTCGAGCCGGGGGGAGTCGTCGTGCGCAGCCCGGTTGAGCTCACCCTCCAGGCGTCCCGCATCAAGGCATCCGCCGCGTTCGTGGAACTCCAGACCGCCATGTGCACGGTGTCGGGGGTCATCAAGTGCGAGACCCTGATCGCGGACTCCGTGGTGGGAGGGAGCTACACGCCAGGGGCCGGGAACGTCTGGTGACCCAGAAGGTCGTCGAGGGAGACCTAGGTGGTCGATTCCTCTCCTTCGGGAACGGGAGCTACCCAATCCTCTTTGAAGAGGCCGGGGCCGCAATCCGTGCAGATTGAATGGCTGAAAAAGGCATCGGAGCGGCTGCTCACATAGCTTTCGACCGACTCCCAGTAGCCTTCATCGTCGCGGACCCGTTTGCACCGGGAACAGATCGGGATGAGGCCACCGAGAGTCTGGATCTCAATCCGGGTTCTCCGGAGCTCCCGGTTCGTCTCCTCGAGGGAGCGATTCGACTCCGCCAGCGCCTTCTCTCTCTCGCGGCCCCGGCGGTTTGCGTGCACCAGCATCCCGGCGAGCAGGGCCGCTGAGAGGAAGAGCCCGGCCGCCAGCGTCGCGATCGCGCGCTGTCGCCGCAATGTGGCTTCTCGCACTCGCTGCTCCTCTCGCAGCAGCGCGTTTTCGAGCTGTTGCCGGTCGATTTCGGTCTGGGCCTCCATCGCTGCCACGCGCTGCGCCGCGCCCTGGCTGAAGATCGAGTCCCGCAATGCGACATGGGCACGAAGGTGTTCGAGAGCCCGGTCCGGGAATCCCCTCGACATCTCCACCTCCGAAAGATTGGACAGGATGTCCACGGCGACGGGTCGCTGGTTGCGACGGGTCGCCACCGCGAGTCCCTCGCTCAGGTGTTCGAAGGCGAGCTCGTAGAGTCCCGCAGCCTGATACGCAGTCCCGAGATCGTGCTGGGTTCGGGCTTCGTGTCGAAGGTGTTCCCTTTCCCGGGAGGCGTCCAGAGCTGCCAGAAGAAGTCTGATCGCAGCGTCGGCTTCTCCCCTGTGAACCTGGACTCTCGCAAGGCCCAGGGAATTGAGAAGAAGGCCCCCGGCCACGTCCGATGCCACGAGCTGGCCCGCCCCTTCCTGGTAGTATCGCGTCGACTCCGCGAAGAGCGCTTCGGCCTCGTCCAGCTCACCCTGGGTGAGCCGGAGCTCTCCCAGATTGAGGCGTGCGTAGGCCTGACCGAAGAGGTAGCCTGCCCGATCGGCGAGCTCTATCGCATCTTCCAGAGCGGTGCCGGCGCGGTCGTACTGTCCCCAGTCGTGATAGGTCAGCCCCACATTCGTGAGCGCGAGGGCCTGTCCTGCTTCGCTTCCCACCTCGCGCCGGTACTGGAGCGACTCGAGAAAGGATCCGAGTGCGAGCTCGTAGTTGCCCCATTGATAGTGGGCCGCCCCGAGATTGTTGTGGACGCGCCCGAGGGCTTCGCGGTCGTCCAGCGCCAGCCAGACGCGCTGGGCGAGGCTCAGGTGAGTGACTGCCGAATCGTACTGGACGAGGTTCCAGTGAGTGAGGCCGACCTGATGGTGGGCCTCCGCGATCTGAGTGGAGTCGCTCTCGGATCGCAGGAGCTCGAGCGCGGCTCGGCCAGCTCCGAGGGCGTCGTCGTGTCGCCCCTGGAAGTGGTAGCCCGAGGCCAACTCGAGCAGGGAGGAACCCAGACGCGCAGGGGAAGCCTCTCGAAGAGCTTCGACTTCCTCCTCCAGGATCCCGAGGGGATCGGGGTCGCTCATCCTCGAATCCGGTCCCGCGTCCTGGCCTGATAGGGGCTGGGCGAGGACGGTGGCGGCCAGGAGCGCGACGATGCCTACGCAGTGGCACTGACGGCGAGAGATGAGTGGGATTCGTTCGCGTATCGCCCCAAAGGGGCCGATCAATGCGTCATGGTCCAGACCAGGACATTGACCCCGAGCGCGTAGGCGTCAGGAGAGAAGAGACGGAAGTATTCGTTGTCGTCCATCTCCCGTTCCCAACCGTCCGCAATGTCGGTGTTGTGGGTCATCAGGACGAGAAGCCGGTCTTCGTCGTCGAAGATCGCGCGGAAGTTCACCTGCGCCGACTCGGCTCCGAACTCCGACGTCTGTCCCCCGCTGCGCCGCCAGAAGCCGATGTGCGGAATCTGGGGGATCTCGGTGACATTGTAGACGATGGAGAGGAGGGGGTGATCCATCGGCATATCCACGATGGGGAACTCAGGAAGGATGCGGCTGATCTCCTCCACCCAGAAGTTCCAGGGTCGGTCCTGCCAGAAGTCGTCCACCCAGAGGAGCCCTCCCTTCAGGAGAAACTCCCGAAGCGCCTGTACCTCCTCGTCCGAGAAGGTGGCAGACCCGATGTCGGAAGCGAAGAGGAAGGGGCAGCGGAATAGGTTGGGGTCCGTAGGCCGTACCACGGCGATGCCGGGGTCCCCGTTCTCCCAGTGGCTCAACCAGGTTGGAGTGAGCTCCGAGAGCCTCGTGGTGAGATTGAAATCGGCCCCGGGATAGTCGGTGCTCCATCCCATCCCACTGCGCAGGCTGCGAGCCACGGTGTACTGGAGGCGGCAGAACGTGAATCCTCCTGGGGTCGACGGCATGCCCTCGCGGATCGGGTTGGACCGACGGGTTTCCGAATAGGTCCCGAGAGACCGCTCGGAGGAGCGGTCTGGAGCCCGATGGCGGGAGGAGCTCTGGGCCTCGAGTACCGATGGCACGAGGAGGACTGACACCAAGAGGGTCGCTACCCCGAGCACTCGGAGCGAAGTGGAGGGGCCGCGTCGGCCGGGGGCAACCAGCGTCGGGAGCATCGAGTCTCCAGGCAGCTCAAAGTGCACGGATGCGTACGCGTTCCGGATGCCTTGACGGTACCGCCGCGGCGGCCACCGAGCAAGGTTCTTCGGCGAAGCATCCGGTGCGAAAGCGTCCTTGAGAAGGCTCGAGGTTCCCGACCCGGAGCGCTTCCCCACGACATTTTCCAGGTCAGAGGAGGCCGGCCAGGGCGGAGGTATGGATTGCAAGCGACTCGTCGTCGTAGAGGACGAAGCGAACGAGGCGCACCGATTCGAGCTCCGGGGCAGCCCGCAGCACAGTGCTCAGAGCAACCTTCGCGGCCGCCCCCGGAGGGTACCCGAACGCGCCGGTGGAAATCGCCGGAAAGGCTACCGACCCAAGCCCCTTCTCCTCCGCGAGCCGGAGCGATGTTCGGTAGCAGGAACCGAGCAGCTCGGCTTCCGGCCGATCTCGACCGTAGACGGGTCCCAGTGTGTGAATCACCCACGAATTCGGAAGATCGTGTCCTGAGCTGAGCACGGCCTCGCCCGGGTCGATCGGAGCTAATGCCCGGCACTCCTCCTCGAGACCGGGACCCGCCGTCCGGTGAATGGCACCCGCCACACCTCCACCGGGCCGGAGCTCGGCGTTCGCCGCATTCACCACAGCATCGATGTCATCCTGCCGGGTGATGTCTCCCTGGACAAGCTCCAGGAGGAGCTCGTGACGTTCTGTTCGGACCGCATTGGCTTCCGGCATCGGCGCCTCCACGTGAATTCTGGCACGGGTTGGGGCTCGGCTTCCCGGATCCGGTGAGCAGGGCGAATCGACGCGACGGCATTAGTCCCCGTGGGCGGAAAGCTACCGGCCGAGTTCCGGAAGGCAAGGCGAAGGGCGGCGAGGGGCGCGCTCCACGCGTCCTGCATCCGGTTGAGGCCTGGGAACGGTCTGCCCCTTGCATGAATAGACATGAAAGAGCAGTCGAGCAGCTCCCCACCCCGAACGGACCGAGATCGTTTCAGTAGGGCCTCGCGCGCGTCCGGCCTGGCTTCCGGCGGGGGCGGGGACATCGACGACCGGACGCCGGTGCGATTCCCGGAGCCGGGAATTCTTGGGCATCAACGGGAAAAGACGCCCTGATGAGAGTGAAGAAGCGCGTGTCGCTGGACGCCGATCGTCCGTTCGAGCAGAACGGAGCACGGCGAGATGGAAACGGGGGGGCGCCTGAACCCCCCCTGGGGTCGGATTTCGATGCGGCTCGCGCCGCGGAGGAGGAGGGGCGCCCGCAGGACGCCGTCGACCACTATCGGCGCGTCCTTGAAAAGGATCCTGGCCACGTGGCTGCGAGGGGGCACCTCGGGGCTCTGCACTTCGAGCTAGGCGACTACCAGCTCGCGCTGGAGCAGTACCGCGCCGCCCTCGAGATCGAACCGGACGACCCCTCCCTCCTCGCGCGATCGGGCGCCGCGCTCGGGAAGCTCGGGCGCTACGCGGAAGCGGAACGAGTCCTCGCCCTCGCCTTCAAGTTGGATTCGGACAATTGGGAGGCGCGGGTAAACCGCGCCATTCTCCATTATCGAAGGGGACTCTATGCTGAGGCGGAGTGGGAGCTACAGACCGTCTGCCGGAGGGATCCAGACCACTTTGCCGCCTTCTTCTTCCGAGCGAAGGCGCTGAACCGGCTCGGCCGGGTCGACGAGGCCCTCTCTGCCCTGGAGACGGCGTCCCGCATTCGGCCCGATCACCCGGAGGTATTCTACCTGAAGGGCGTTCTCTACGATTGCAAGCACCTCCGCGGGGAGGCGGCCCTCATGTATCGGCGTGCCCGAGAGCTCTCGGGAGGGTGAAGCCGTATGCGGGCGGTCAGCCCTGGGCTCTGTTTCCGCTCGTCATGATGAGGACGGGGAGGTCCGCAAAGCTGGTATAACGGGGGCGGAGCCGATCCACATTGTAGAATCGCTCCACGTCGACGGTTTTCGCGCCCTCGGCGATTCGTTCGAGCGGTACGCTGTCGTAGCTGCCGTCGAGTACGGAGACCAGTCGACCCGTATCCCCGCTCTGAATCAGGTCCAGGGCGAGGTTCCCAAAAGCCATCGGGACGATCGAATCCATGGCGTCCGGATCGCCGGATCGTACGAGATAGCCGAGCCGCTGGTTCACGACGTTGATTCCGCGGCCCTGATTGTACGTGGGAGCGAGCCTCTTGAGGCTCCTCGATACCTTGTCGCCGATCCCCCCGAGCTTCCGGTGGCCGTACTGATCGCTTTCGCTCGACCGGAAGGTGCGATCGTCCTCCCCTGCCATGGTGGCCCCTTCGGAGACGAGGACGACGGAGTACTTGCTCGGATGGCGGTTCCGGTCGTAGGTGAGGAGCTCAGCCAGACGCTCCATCTCGAATGGGTGCTCGGGGATGACGCAGCGATCCGCCGCGCCGGCCATCGTCGGGAGAAGCGCGCTGAACCCGGCGTAGCGTCCGAATACCTCGAGAACGAGGTAGCGCTCGTGTGAGCCGGCCGTGGTGCGCAGTCGGTGGGTGAGCTCGATGGTGCGGGTAACGCAGGTGCTGAAGCCGATGCAGTAGTCGGTACCTGGGACGTCATTGTCCATGGTCTTCGGGATTGCGACCACCGACACGCCTTCCCGGTGAAGTCGCTCCGCATAGCTCAGAGTGTCGTCGCCACCGATCGCAATGAGGTGATCGACCTCCAGGAACTCGAGGTGTCGGAGAACTTCGGGTGTGACGTCATTGACTTCGGCGGCGTACCGATCCCTGAGGTGTGCAGGGACCGCCGAACCGGGAAGGGCGCTCGGCTTGGTGCGGGAGGTGTGGAGGAAGGTCCCGCCAGTGCGTCCGGCCCGGTTCACGACGGCCTCGGAGAGCGTTTCCGCGTTCGCCCGGTTGTCGACGCCGGGTTCGGGCACGGTGTCCACCAGGCCAGCCCATCCCCGCCGGATACCGATCACACGGTAATCCTCCCGCAGCGCACGGATCGTCACTGCACGGATTGCGGGATTCAGGCCCGGGACGTCCCCGCCCCCAGTAAGGATTCCGATCGTTCCGCGCCGGCTTCGGCTGCCGGTTGGATCGTGCACAGGTGATTGCATCAGTAGGGATTCGAGGTTGGGGTGAGGTCGCGTGCCATGCGCAAGGATTCCGAATCCTCAGGCTAACGACACGCGCCCTCACCCCCAACCCCGGCCACCCGGGGGGACCCTGCGGCCCGGAATGGATCGCGGGCATTGGCCGCGACTGCACATTCTGGTGGCGAATCGGACTGTCCGGCGATCCGATCAGCGAAGCAGTCCGTGCACGTACTCCCTCAGGTGCCGGTTTTCCGACTCCACATCGCGCCTCAGGTGGTTCACCACGTCTCCGATGGAGATGATCCCGAGCAGCACTCCATCCTCGACGATCGGTAGGTGGCGAACCCGCTTGCGGGTCATGACCTCCATGAGGTGTTGCACGTCATCATCGGGACCGGCAACCACCACGTCTCCGGCCAGGACGGACGTGACCCGGGTCTCGGAGGAGGATGCGGGGTCGCGGTTGATGAGGCGAAGAACCTCGCGCTCCGTCACGATTCCGCGGACCCGTCCGCGCTCCATGACGACCAACGACCCGATTCCGTGTTCCACGAGCATTCGGATGGCGGCGCGGATCGTGGCCTCGGGTGGAATCGTAACCACTTCGTGGCCCTTGCTTCTCAGGATCTCCCAGATCTTCATGCGTGGAGCCTCCTGTGCTGGCCGGAGCCTCCGACGCCGGCTTTCGGGCCAGGGAGACTCCGGGGGGACTCCCAATATGCAGGATGGGCACCGGATGGGGCAATGAAACCCGCCCGCCCCCCGGGTTCAGCGGTCGAGGGGCTCCCGGCTCCGGTTCAGCGTTCGAGGGCCTCCCGCAAGGTGTTCGCGAGCTCTTCGAGGGTGAAGGGTTTCTGGAGGAAGTGCACGTCGGACTCGAGCACCCCCCTGTGGGCGATCACGTCCTCCGTGTACCCCGACATGTAGACGCAACGCATTCCAGGCTGGGCCCGATCGAGGAGAGAATGGAGCTGCCGGCCGTTCATCCCGGGCATCACGACATCGGTGAGCAGGACGTCGATCGGCTGCGAGAGGGTCTTCACCAGATCGACGGCTTCTTCGGCGCCGGACGCCGCGATCACCCGGTAGCCGATCTTCTCGAGGAATCTCTCCGCGATTCGCCGGAGAGGTTCCTCATCCTCTACGAGAAGGACGAGCTCGGAATCCGGGGGAGTTCCTCCGTCCCGAGTCGATGGCTTCTGGGGCCCACTCTCAGCCACCTCCCGCGTCGCCGGCAGGAGGACCCGGAAGGTGGAGCCCTCATCCAGACTGGAGCGGACGTCAATGAAGCCGTCGTTCTGCTTCACGATTCCGTACACGGTTGCGAGTCCCAACCCGGTGCCCTCTCCGATCTCCTTGGTGGTGAAGAAGGGTTCGAATACCCTGCTCACCGTCGACTCGTCCATTCCGCGGCCGCTGTCGACGACCTCGAGCACCGTGTAGTCACCAGGGGGGAGGTCCTCTGCAGCCTCCGGAGCGCTTTCGTCCAGTGTCCGGGCCCTGGTCTCGATCACGATCGTTCCGACGTCGTCGATGGCGTCCCGGGCGTTCACGAGCAAGTTGGTGAGGATCTGCTCCACCTGGACGGGGTCGATGCGGACCGGAGCAACGCCGGATCCGGGGTGCCACTGGAGCTCGATATTCTCTCCGATCAGTCGCCTGAAGAAATCCAACCGGAAGGCGACCGTCGCGTTCAGGTCCAGAACCTTCGGCACGACGGGCTGCTGGCGCGCGAACGACAGGAGCTGACGGATGAGCTCGGCCGAGTGTGTCGCAGCCGAATCGATCTCCCGGAAGTGCTCGTGGAGCGGGTGGTCGGGGCGGATCTCCGCGAGCGCCAACTCGGTGTGTGCGCGTATCACCGTGAGCGCGTTGTTGAAATCGTGCGCGAGGCCTCCGGCCAACCGCCCGATGGACTCCAACTTCTGAGTCTGCTGAAGTCTGGCTTCGAGCTGGAGATCGCGGGTCACGTCGCGCTTCACGGCCACGTAGCTGACGGTCGCCCCCGAGGAGTCACGTACGGGTGCGATGCTCATCTCTTCGGTGTAGAGTCGCCCATCCTTGCGTCGGTTCACGATCCGACCCTCCCAGGTGCGACCGCTGGTGATGGTCTTCCACATTTCGCGATAGAAGTCCTCGTCCTGTTCACCGCTGCGGAGTAAGCTGGGGTTTCGGCCCCGTACCTCGTCGCGACGGTAGCCGGTCATCCGCTCGAAGGAGGGGTTCACGTAGAGAATCGTGCCGTCCGCTTCGGTGATGAGGACGGCCTCACGTGCCTGCTCGATAGCGAGCAGGAGGCGATCTCGCTCGATCTCCTTGGCCTTGCGGTCGCTGATGTCCTGGAAGGATCCGAACAGGTGGGTCACCGGACCACGATCTCCTTCTGCGCGCTCGGCGATTCCCCGGGAGACGGCCCAGAACTGCTCCCCGTCCGAGCGCCTGGCTCGAAGCTCGATCTCGAAGGACTTGCCATGTTCAAGGGTCTCCTGAACCGCCGTCCTGAGGCGGGCGAGCTCCTTCGGAGGATAGAGCGCTCCTTGATCGGCGAATGACGGTGGAGTGTCTTCCCGACTCAATCCGAAGATGTCGTACAACTCGTCGGACCACGTCACTGTGTCCGATGCGATGTGCCACTCCCAGCTCCCGAGTCGGGCGGCGCGCTCCGCGCGGGCCAAGATGCGTTCGCTGCGCTTCAGGATCTCCGTCTGATCCTTGCGCTGTGTCAGGTCTTCGAGAACGGCCAGGATTCGGCCCTTCCCCTCTTCGTCTGCCGCGGCGATCGGCGCCGCAGACAGGCTCAGATCGATCCAGCTGCCGTCCTTTCGCAGGCGCCGAATCTCGATTCCGGAGAGGCGCTCGCCGT
>SLCK01000060.1 GCA_007125845.1 Gemmatimonadota bacterium | reverse complement strand
CTCGGCGAGGCGGAGGGGGCGAACCTCTTGGTATCCTTCAAGGAAGGACCGAATCCCGTCCAGCTCGACCTGGCCCTCCTCCCGTTGGACTAGCTCCATGGCGAGCACCTCGACCCGTGCCCGATTCGACAGCTCCTCGGGCTCCCGAAGCCCGGGGAGGCGGGAGAGGAAACCGGCAGGGAGCGATCCGTCGAGTGCCTCGAGCGCCTCACCAACGACAAAGTCGTTCTCCTTCAACCACTCCATGGCCCCTGGAACGAGGTGGGGTGGCTCGGGACTCTGATCGGAGCCCGGAAGGCTTCGGAAAAGGTCCGCGAAGGCACGGTCGATGCCACGAAGTCGGCGAGCGAGCGGGCGAGCTCGGAGGGGGGCGGGGCCCAGCACATGCCGGGTGGCCAGCAAGTGACCTTCTCGCCGGATGGCGCTACCCAGTAATGGGGTCATCCAATCCGTTTATCGGGAGGTCCGGAGATCGCTTGCGAGCGCGCGCGCAGAAGCCGGAGCGGCCTCGCGGAGGCGCCTTTGGTGAGGTAGATCCTGGAGCAGCAAGACGGGCTTTTGTGCCCTCAACATCAGCTTTGCTGCGGTACCCCCCAATGGCCATTCGGAGGACACTCCGCGGCCATGCGCGCTCAGGATCACCAGGTCGATGTCCTCCTCCTCGGAAAAGACTCCCACTGCTTCGGCCGGCCCCGAGTGGCCGTGGATGACGACGCCTTCCAGCGAGAGATCCGGCGTCTGGTGTCTCTGGACAGTCTCGTCGAGGTACCGACGAGCCTCGGCGCGGTTGGTCTCGACCATGCGCTCCACGAGGCTCCGGGCGCTTCCCCCGGTGGGATGACGGCTCACCACTTCTGGCGGTAACAGGAAATGCACTACCTGAAGATGTGCGCCCGATTTGCGAGCGAGCGTCGCTGCGATTCCGACCGCCCAGTCGCTGCGGGGAGAGCAGTCGACCGGTGCCATGATTCGACGGTAAGGGTAGGGGGACGTCGGCTCGCTGGCGTCCCCGCGGTGCGTCGGAGAGTCGGGCGCCAGAAGGATCGAGGTTTGAGCGTTCAGTACCACCGCCACCGCTGTGCACCCGATGCTCAAATAGCGCCACTGTCCGTCTCCGTGAGGGGTAAGGCCGACCGCATCGTAACCCCCATCCCGCAGAAGGGCCACGATGACTTCGGCCGCCCCTCCTTCCTCAACCCGCGTGGCAGCTACCTCGACTCCCGCAGCTCGGAGCTCAGAGGCCTTCTCCGAAAGGTACCTTGCCCCATCCGCACGTTTCATGCGTGATCCTATGGGGTCTGCTGGTCCTGCCCGATGAGGCCCGGCGGAAGCGGGGATCACGTGAAGCAATTCGACTGCCGCGCCGAAGGCTGCGGCGAGCGCGATGGCGTGAGGTAGGATCCCCTCGGCCTGGCGGGATCCGTCGAGTGGAAGGAGGATCGTCTGGAACATCAATCGCCTCCGAGCAATAGCAGGCCGGTGTGGCGGGGGGTGGAACCCGAGACTACACCCGAAAGCGCGGCTCCCCCGGACCCGAAAGGAGACGGAATGACCCTGCGGCGGGACAAAAAAGAACATGCTCCGCCTATCGTGATCGGCCTGGCCGTATCCCTCTTGGGAGTGCTGCACAAACTATACCCGCCGGGCTCCTGTACGGTTCGTGCTTCCCCGGCCACGGTGCCGCCCGCGATGAACTCCCGGTAGGCGAGGGTCGTATTCGGTCAACGTGGTGCCGGGCGTCCAATGACGGACCCCGATGGGACAGACCTTGATGGGAACGGGGTCGACTCAAGTGCGGAAGGTCTACTCCCGCTTCCCCGGGGGCGATTCCCTGTTCAATCCACAGGCTCATAGCGGTAGGAGGTAGCCCGTTCCCCGAATAAGACCTCGAAGGCCGCGCTTTCCCCGGAGGCAGGAGCGGGTAGCGTCACCGTCTCGCTACCCAGCGCTTCCCCGTCCCCGTAAAAGGTGAAGCGAAGCCGAACGGGCGAGTTTGGCTCCTGCAAGTTGCCGACGACTCGACCATCCACGCTCGTTCCTCCAGGGGCTGGCCGCAGGATCAGCCCTTCCACGTAGAACGGGGCTGCTTCGAGTCCCTCCAGGCCCTGAACCGCGGCGTCCTCGTCACCGAGCTCCAAGTGGGCCCGGGCGGAGATCAGAGAGGCGTTCTCACTCAGTGGATCGACTTCCAGGAGGCGATCACTCACTGAGACCAGTGATCGCCAGTCCTCCGCAGCAAAGAGAGCATTCGCGTAGTTGAACCATGCGTCGCGGGAGTTGGGACGGAATTCGGTGAGGCGCTCGAATGCCTCCGCAGCCCTCGGGTAATCCCCGGAGCGAAAGAGGACGATTCCAAGGTTCTGGAACTCGGTCGCGGCGAGCTCCGAGTCCGTGAGCAGCTCATCATAGATCGCCTCCGCTTCGGCGCGTCGGCCCTGGGCAGCGATCGCCGATGCCAGATTCTGCCGAAGCTCGACGTTGTCGGGGTCGCGATCGAGCTGGCGTCGGAGGACCGGCTCCGCCTGAGAGAACTGGTCCGTGAGGAGGAGGAGACCGGACATCGCCTCCTCCAGCCCCCAGCGGGTCTCTTCTCGCTCCTGCAATTCCTCGTCCTCCAGGATTCGGGTGGCCGGCCGTTCCTCCAGCCCGGCGAGGGCCCGATCGTAGAGCTCGGCCGCCTCCTCGTAGCGTCCTTCCTCGGTGAGAAGCATCGCGAGGTTACGGTGGGCCTCGGGGCGAAGGTCGAAGATCTGGACGGCGCCCTTCCAGGCCTCCTTGGCCTCCTCCACTCGACCGTCGGCGTAGGCTTCGGCGCCGCGATTGAAGGCTTCGCCCCAGGCAGCTTCCCGCTCCGGTTCGATGTCCAGCTCGTAGGCGGGGTAGATCTCTTCAGCCCGCAGGAAGTGATCGTCCGCCTCCTTGTACCGATCGAGCCTCCCGTAGGCGATCCCGGCCAGAAAATAGTGGATGGGGTTGCCCGGCTCGGCTTCGATTCCCTCCCTTGCGAGCGAGAGGGCTCGAGCGGGCTCATCGGAACGAAGGAGGAGCGTAGCGGTCTGGGAGTAACGGGTTGGATTCGGAGGTGTGCCGGGCTCGTAAACGATCCCTGTGGGCGATACGACTGGGCCAGGGGGCTCGCGGGGGGCCGTGACACACCCAGCGAGGAGCAAGACGATCACCAGCAAGCATGGGGCCCCATGCCTCACACGCCATTCGATCGTACGACCGACCAAGCGGGGGCAGAGAGCGGACACGTAGCTACCAGGGATAGGAGAGCCCGAAGACCACTGCCATCGGAACGTGGACGCCCTGCTCGCGGGCCGGACGGAAGGACGCGACCTCCTGGAAGAGCTCCAGCGCCGACTCGTCCAGCTCGGGGCGACCGCTGGAGCGATGAATCTCGGCCCATTCGACCGATCCCCGCTCATCGATCCAGATCGCGACGGTGAGGAGGCCTGGAGGTCCGGAGTCGATTTCCGGGCCACGGAAGCGACGCCTCAGAAAGTCTCCCACCTCGATAGGATTCCTGAGTAGGATCCAGTCCGAGGGGGTGTGGAGCGCGAGTTCCGGGCGGAAGGCCGAAAGCCGACCGAGATTCGGCCCTCCATCCCCGGAGAGGGCATCCTCGTAGTCGGAGAGGAGGGCGCTGCCGGCGATCCGGTCCAATCCCCCATTTGAGTCGGGGTCTTCGGAGTCCTCTTCCGAGGCGGCTTCGTCCAGATCCGGCTCCGGTTCCACGATCGTGGGAACGGGTGCCCCCCGTCCGCGGAGCTGGGCCCGAAGGGTCCCGGGACGACTTCCGACCTCTCCACCGGAACCACCGGTGCCGTCGTCCAGCCCCGGGTCTTCCGGGTGCTCGAGCTCGTCCGCCTCCGCCTCGGGCACGACCGACAGCGAGAATCCTTCACCTCCGAGGGCCTCCTCGGGCTGGTTTCGGACGCTCACGAGCTGTATTCCGGTTGGCTCCTCCTCCGAGGCGGGATGAGCCTGGTCCCACGACGGGGACCAGAGGAGGAGCACCGCGTGGACGGATACGGCGATCACGGTGGACCAGTAGAGCTGGGTGCTCCACCCGGCCTTGAACGCGTCGTTGGCGGTTCGGAAATAAGGAGATTCCGGACCGCCCCCCAGAATACGTGTTGTCATGAGTCTCTCGAAGAGCGACGCGAAGTCGCGTTCCCCGCCACAAAAGCCCCAGGGAATCGGGCAGGGCGGGTCCAACCGACCCTGCCGATCATTAGCGTACGGGCCGACGGGGCACTGCGCAACCCTTGCTCGAAGGCGGGGAGAGATTCAGAATAAATGGGGGTGCACGGTGTACGAGGGTGGCGGTCCGGGTCGTCGCTCTCGGGTATCCTCGAAGCCCCTCGCAACCAGCCGGGGAACGCCAACGCATGATGAGTCGAGTCGCTCCCTTCGCAGCCGGGTTTTCGATTCTGAGCCTATTTGCATGGATGGCCCTGTCGTCGTCCGGACAGGAGGGAGGGGCGCCCCCGGAAGAGGGATCCCGCGGGGCGAACGGGGAGACGCTTTCGGAGGCTTCAGTGCCGGAGCTCGACGACCCCTGCGTCGAGCCCCTGGGGTGGCGGCTTGGGCGCGTAGACGACCGTTTCGGACTCGCTCACGACGAGCTGAAAGCCGCGGTGGTGCAAGCGGCTTCGCTCTGGGAGGAGGCTGCCGGCCGCCGCCTCTTCACCTTCGACTCGATCGGAGGGTTCCCGGTCCACCTCGTCTATGACGCCGGGCAGTCAAGACTGGAACAACGCGAGCTGGCCGAGGCGACCTTTCGCGAGGCTGGGCGCCGGCTGGATGAACGCCGCGACGAGTTGGGGGAGGACGACGAGACCTACCGGCGAGAGCTCGAAGCCCATCGCGCTCGCGGTGAGGCGTTGGAGCGGACCTTTGCACCCACCAGGGTGGAGGCCGGGCGCTACCGCGAGATCCCACGGGGGGTGGCGGGTGGTGTCGTCAGGATCGAGCGGGAGATCCATATCCACCGATTCGGTGACGGTAACGATCTGGCCTGGGTGCTCGCCCACGAGCTGGGTCACGCGCTTGGACTCGACCATCTGGATCAGCCCGGTGCCCTCATGGCTGAGGAGCACGGGAGCGAGGGCGGTTCCACCGGTCCCCCGCGGGTGGGGGAGGGGGAGCTCTCCATGCTTCGGGAGATCTGCGCTGAGCCGTGACGGGAGCTCCGCCGGTCCGGAGTGATGCCTCCGGACAGCGCGTTCAGCTGCCCGGACAGCGCGTTCAGCCACCCCCCTTCTGTGGGCCGGAGGTTCCCGTCGTTCCCTTCACGGTACCCGCTCCCAGCCGACCAAATCGATTCCATTCGCTCACGTCCCGCACAGCCACGATGTCACCGTCGGAGGTGGAGTAAGGGCCCTGGCATCTCGTCGGGAGCCGCGTCGCTGAGCACCTGGGGAGGACCTTCGTCCCCCCTTTCGGGGAATTAGAGGTCCGTGAAGCCAAAGCGGGCCCACGCGACCGATGATGCGACCGATGATCGGCCCGAACTGAGCTCTTTAGAGCGGATGAAAGTCTGGTGACCCAGAGGAAGCTGAAAGTTCTGGTGGTCGATGACGACGATACCATGCGGGACATCCTTGAGATGCGTCTCCGAAAATGGGGATTCGATGTCGTCCTCGCGGGACATGCACGGGAAGCCGTCGAGCTCGCCGACAGGTTGGCTCCGGAGTTGGTCGTCTCCGACGTGGTCATGCCGGAGATGTCCGGCCTCGAGCTGATCCGAGAGCTGAAGGGGGCGGACCCGAATCGCCCTGTGATCCTGATTACCGCTCACGGCACGGTAGAGATGGCGGTGGAAGCGATCAAGTCAGGAGCCGTCGATTTTCTCACGAAGCCGCTCAATTACTCCAATCTAAAGGCGGTGCTCGATCAGGCATGCCGGGATCACGACCTCCTTCTCCGGTCCCGGCGCCTCTCCTCGGACCTCGAGTCGGACACGGGGTTCGGTGTGTTCACCGGCCAGAGTCCTCAGATGAGGGAGGTCTACGAGCTCATCGAGGGGCTCGCGGAAAGCGAGGCTTCGGTGCTGATCCATGGCGAGAGCGGCACCGGCAAGGAGCTCGTGGCGCGGACGATTCACGAGCTGAGCGCCCGAAGCAAGGGGCCCTTCATCGCGGTCAACGCGGCTGCAATTCCGCGGGAGTTGATGGAGAGTGAGGTCTTCGGACATGAGAGAGGCGCGTTCACGGGGGCGATCGAGGAGGGGATCGGTTGTTTCGAGCTCGCGGATGGCGGGACGCTCTTCCTCGACGAGATCTCGGAGATGCCGCTTCAGCTTCAGCCCAAGCTTCTGCGGGTGCTCGACGAAGCTCGCTTCCGCCGGGTGGGAGGCGCTCGGGAGATCTCGGTGGATACGCGTACCCTCTCGGCGACGAATCGAGATCCCCGAGAGTCCGTTCGTCAGGGACAACTCCGGGAGGACCTATACTACCGGCTGAATGTCCTGTCGCTGTATCTCCCTCCCCTCCGGGAGCGGGACGGGGACGTCCCGCTCCTCGCCCAGCACTTTCTGGAGCTGTTCGGCCGAAAGCATGGCATTTCGTCTCCCGCCATCCGGGATGAGACGATGGGGATGCTCGAGCGCTACCGTTGGCCTGGCAATGTGCGAGAGTTTCGGAACATCATCGAGCGAGCCACGATTCTGGCCCGGGGCGACTGGATCGAGCCGCCTCATCTCCCGCCTTATATCCGGCGGCCTGATGACCGGCCCCCGGAGGAGCTCGTCGTGACTCCAGGGTTCACGGCGGCGGAAGTCGAAAAGCACCTCATCCTCCAGACCCTCGACGAAACGGGGGACAACAAGGCGGAAACCGCTCGTCGGCTCGGGCTGAATGTGAAGACGATCCGAAACAAGCTGAAAGCCTACGGGATCGACCGGTGACGGCTCGGTCTCTGATCCTGGGAGGTAAGCGCAGGCGCTGACCGAGATGACGGAGACAATGGAGAGAAGGCTCCGGAGCGCGGTCCGCGATCCGGTAGCAGCGACGGGATGGGAGCGAAACCCCTCGGCCCACTCGCGGCGAGCCCCAGTCCGGATGACGCTCAGCTTGCGCCACTGCGATGGAATACGGGGGACCAGAATACGGAAGATCGAGCCGCCACGAGCACCGTCCTCCACCCAGATTGCGCCGGAGTGCGCCTCCACGAGCCGTCGAGCTATCGCCAGCCCGAGCCCCACCCCCTGCCCCTGAATTCGCTCTCGCCTCCCAACCTGGTGGAACTTCTCGAACACGCGATCCTTTTCTGCGTCCGGAACTCCGGGTCCCTCGTCTTCCACAGAAAGCATGACAAAAGGGCCGTCCTCTCCTCGGATCGAGGAGGCACTTGGATGGGGTAGCGCCCTCGGGAAGTCGGCCTCTTCCGACACGGTGACGGAAACGGACCCTCCGTCGGAGGAAAACTTCATGGCGTTCCCGACCAGGTTGTCCACCACCTCCCGGATCCGCTCGGCGTCGCAGAGCAGGGTGCCGCGGTCGGGCTCCATGTGCAGGGTGAGTCCGAGGGAGCGATCCAGAGCGAGGGGAGTCGCGTCCTCGAGGACCGACCGGGCAATTTCACCGAGATCATGGAAGTCCGGCTCGTAGCCGCTCGCCCCGGCCTCCAGACGGGACACATCGAGAAGGTCGGAGATCATCGACGAGAGGCGTTCCGCGCTCCTGCCGGAGCGCTCGAGGATCTGCACTTGCTTGGCGGCAAGGGGGCCGGGCAGCTCATCGAGAAGAGCGTGGATGGTCTCCTGGATCGCGGCGAGCGGTGTCTTCAGTTGGTGGGAAACGTGGGATACGAAATCCCGCTTGAGATCCTCCAACTCATCCAGACGAGCCGCCATGTGGTTGAAGTCGCGAGCGAGTTCCGCGAGTTCCCGTGGGCCTTCGACGCCTAGGCGGTGGTCGAACCGGCCGCGAGCGAGCTCACGAGTGCCCCGGGTGAGGTTGCGGAGGGGTCCGGATATGGACCGGTAGAGAATCAGACTCAGGAGCCCGGCCACCAGAAATGCGACCCCGGTGATCACCCACGCCACGAGGCGAGCCCTGTCGCCAGCCATCGTCGAAGCTTCGGCGCGGCTTGCCACAGCTCGATCGTTCACGGCGATCAACTCCTCCACATCCGCCCAGAGGACGGTGAGGGTCCGGTCCACTTCGTCCAGAGGGACCGGCTCACCGGGGGGGGCGCGGGTGGCGGCCCGATAGGCTTCCCACCCGGATTCGATTTCTTTCCGGATCTCATCTTCGTCTCCAGAGAGTCCGGCTTCGGCCAGGACGAGGATGTCGTCCTCCACGGCCCCTTCCCAGTACTCCCACTGGCGGTGGTAGTCCGGGTCACTCAGTGCCGAAGACTTGTGGGCAAACTCGTGGACGCCTTCGAGCGCCTGAAGGAGGCGCACGGAACCCCGGGCTGCTTCGAGATTGGTCCGGGAGAGCTCCCGGTTGATGCCCTGAACCTCGCCCAGCAGGGAGAGTTGGTAGGCCAGGGCCGCGGAGAGGAGACCTACGAGCAGGAAGAGGCCTGCGGCGATCCGGGTCGCAATCCTCATGGGGACATTTCCTCAGACCGTCCCTGAACGGGAGGTGGCTTGAGCGGCCTTCGAGCGGCTAGGAGTCTCAAAGAGAACCCGGCCCGTGGGGGGCTGTCCACCCCCCCCCAAGGGCCGGTCCCCTTCTGCCCCAGGTGCCCTGTGGGGTTCCCGCCGGTGCTGTGACCTCGACCCTCAGTGTCGGTCTTTCGACTGATCCACTCCGGTGCTCATCGTCAAGGAGGCCGGGGAGGGTGCCAATGTGAAGTCGATGACCATCGCGACCCTGCGGTTTTCCCATCCATCTTCTCCCGGTCCCTGCGCCCCGGGAGCCACCTGGCGATCGGAGTCCTCCCCATAGCTGACCGCCCTCAGACGATCCGACGGGATCCCCGCCTGGGCGAGGTACGCCGCGACGGCTTCGGCCCGGCGTTCCCCCAACCGCTGGTTGTATTCCGGGTTGCCTGCGGGGTCAGTAAAGCCTTCGACCGTGATGACGGCGTTCTCGTAGTACTCCGCCACGACCTCGGCGAACCGGTCTAGGATCTCTCGGTCCTCGTCGCGCACAGTGTCGTCGTCGAAGTCGAAGTGGACGGGTGAGTTGAATCGGATCGCCGACTCGAGCCGCTCCACGGTGACGTGGAACTCGTCGAACTCGGCCCGCAAGTTCGAAAGCGACTGCTCAAGGGCGTTGAGGCGCTGGTCGAGGCGATCCTCCATGCTCGCGAGCTGGTCTTCCATTCCATCCTCGCTCGCTCGCATCTCAGCCCGGATCTGGTCGAGCTCCGACTCCAGTTCGTCGGGCTTTACATGAGCGCAGGCCGAGACCAGGAGCATGGCCGCGACGACCACTAAACCCAGTTGTGTAGTCCTCATTCCGGCGAAACTTGACATTTCCGGACCTCCCGAATTCGAATGCGTAAGTCCCGTGCTGTCCCTTAGCACGGATTCCACGTGCTGGCGAGCAAGGACGAGGCCAGGGATGCCCACAACTCTGAACCTTCTT
>SLCK01000084.1 GCA_007125845.1 Gemmatimonadota bacterium | reverse complement strand
GCGCGCCGCAGGTTATGCCCAGGGCGTTGGACGGCGGGTGGGGCTGCGGCCCCTGAGTCGGCGACCGGGGCGGGACCGGCCGGTCCCGCTGATCTCAATGATGCTCCGGGGGGGAGGATTCACAGCCACGGTAGCAGTTTCCTCCTGCGCGGTGCCCTGGATCGGCATCACCAACGTCGCCGACCACGCGAGAAGGATGGACAGGAGTGCCACTTTCCGTGCGCTCATGAGAATCCTCCTTGAGGTGTGTGCGAGAGTAGAACTGGCTCGTGAACATCCTCTTCAGTTGCAAGGCATGTGCCGCCCGGAGGAAGGCCGGCACGCGGCCGAATCGAACGCCCACGATGCCACTTCGGCGGAGTACTCGATCGAGACTGTCAAAGTGACGCCCCGGGGTTGAGGCTGCGCCTGGGGTCGGACGATCCCAGGCACCCTTCCCCACTGATCCAGGATGGGGCGGCTTGACGAATGCTGTGGTCGTCCGGTACACGTGTTTCAGAGAGGGAGCCCCACGCACAAGCAGACGTTTCGACCAGCATGACTCGCAGCGGAACATGACTCGTAATCGGAGGGATGCCATGGCCACGATTCATCATGCCCAGGGGCCAGGTGTGGGACTGGCTGAAGCCCTGGGCGCGGACGACTCGCTCCGCTCGGAACTCACCGGGGATATCCACCTCGTATCGCTCGACGGAAACTCCTTCTACACGTTCCCCGGGCCCCCCGAGGCAGGGAACTACCAGGCCATCCGGGACATGGTCGAGGAGAGTGGGACACGATTGCCGATATACAGCCGCGGCATCGTCAAGCGCGCGATGGGCAGGATCGAGGAGATCGAGGTCCAGGTTTAGCAGGGTCGGTGTCGCTGGGACCGGACGACGAGCTACTTCCCCGTCGGCGTCAGCGCTCAACGACCCCCTGCTCCAGGAGGTGCCCGCGGAGCTCTTCGACCCGGCGCGCGTTCACTCCCATGTCGGACCGACCCACCCGGGATGCCGACCGGACCACCAGTTCCCCGGATTCGGCACCAAGGTAGATCTCGAGGTCATCCACAAAGCGAAAGACGAGGCTCCGGGCCTCGGCGTGCAAGTAGAGATCTGCAGTCGTCTCTGAGTGGACGACACGGGTACGGGGCAGGGCCTCCACCGCTTCCCGGAGCGCCGCTACCAGCTGATCCGGGGACAGGCCCTGCGCATCGATGGAGAGGAGAAGTGGCTCAGTCCCGGCCGGGTGCCGGTCACCGGTGTGGACGCAGTTTGGTGTATCCGGACAGGGGAGCAGCCCCTCACCCGGGATCCCCAGCGAGTCGGGAGCGCGTCCGCCACATGCGGTGAGGCCCAGGACGAGGCTGATCGCCACCGCTTGAAGGATCCGGGACGGGTGGGGTGTCGAATCGGTGAAGAATGGCATGTTCCAACTTCGGGCATCCCGAGCGGCAGGAGAAGTCGGGAGTCACGGTCGTACCTCCCGGGTCTCATGGCCGGTCGGGCCCGCTCCTCAGTCGGGTTCCACCCGTGACGACACCTGGGACCTCGCGCCATCCACGCAGAAGTCTCCCGGTGCTCCCCCCTGGGTATTGGTCGAAGTGAGCTGGACCACCCACTGCGACGTTCCACCGGCGGGTACCGACCACTCCGGCAACCAGCCCGGTGCGCCGGAGAGATCCTCGGTGGCGACCGTTCCCGTGTTCCCCTGGATCCGGGCAAGGGTCATCGCGGTATTGATGCTCCGACCCCCACCGATCACCTGTACCATCAGCATCCCGAAATCATCGGACCGGAAGGCGGAAGGGATAGGAACCTCGGCCGACACCCGTCGACCGACGCCGCCGATCTCGGATACCGTGGGGACGATCGCGGGAGGAAGCGCGAGGGTCCGACTCGCGAGTGCCCGGTAGAACTCGGTGGCAATACGTGAGGCCCCACCTCCGGCCTCGGTGGCAGTGTACTGGTGGAAGTCACCCTCGCGCTGCCGTGCTTCGGGGACGCCCGGGAGTTCGGCGGTGGATGCACCCGGCGCCATCCCGAGGGAGACGTTGTTCCCCAGGCACTGGGGCCCCGAGGCGTACCCCATCAGAAGTCCGCTCGTACCCCCGGTTCCTCCGCCCACACTCACGGTGGCGAAGTCCGGGTCGAAGGCTTCGGAACCCTCGAAGTCCAGGGTTCCCAGACTTCCGCCATCGACCACATTCACATCCCTCCGGATCAGGATCCGGTCCGGGATCATCCCCGACAGCGGGTTGATCCGGGCCGCGATGAGGTCGACAACGACCTCGGCGAGCCCGGTGACCTGGAGCTGGGGCGCCGCTCCGGTGGCGGTCCCCGACCCGACTCCCATGGTGACGGACGCCATCTGGGTGGGGCCGAGCCCACTCACGGTGCCGGTCATGACCGATTCGCCCCGCAGGGGCACGCAGGAGCGAAGCGGCTGGTTGGCCAGGAGTTCATCGCGGGTGAGGTGGGTGACCAGCGTCTGGACCAGGCCCTCCTCATGCACCCAGGCGTAGGCCACCTCGTCGGCGGTGATCTCGAAGGTCCAGAGGGGGCCGGGACCGGCCACCTGCTCCCAGGCCGCCGACCCGTCACGAAAGCCGACCCAGAGCGGCTGGTCGGCGGCGCGGCAACCGCTGAAGTCGAGGGTCACCTGGGCCGGGTCCCCACCGGGATCCCCACCCCCGCCGGGCTCGGTCACCGTCAGCGCGAAAGGTCGGGTGACGGCATCCACACCGCTTCCTGTGGCTCGTACGGTGAGCTCGTGGCTTCCCGGTGCGGCCGATGTGGCCGCCGCGAGCTCGATCCCGAAGTTCGCCGTCGTGCCGGATCCTCCACCGGTTACCGAAGCGGTGACCCCGGAGGGAAGTCCGAGGACCTCCACCGTCACCCCTCCCTCGAACCCACCTGAGCGGTTCACCGTGGCCGAGATCGAGAGCGTGCCCCCGGCTTCGACCGCCCCGCTCGTCGGCGAAATCGAAAGCGCGATCGCGGGGTCGGGCCCACTGCCGTTGGGGTTCGTCACCCCGCTCGAGTCGGATCCGCAACCCGGCGGCAAGAGTAGGAGTGCGAGGAGGAGCAGGGGAATGCAGAGGAAGCGTCGGCGGTCGTCCCGGAACGAACGAGGGCGCATGGTCGTGTCTCCAGCACGGGAACCGGGTCGCTTCAGCCCCGTGGAAGCCGACCCACCTTGGACCATTCTGCGCCGGTGGGAGGTGATTCGGCAAGTACTGAAGATGCGTTGTGAGGACGATGCCGGACTCTGACTCCGGACTCCGCTGCGAACCCATGCATCGAACTCCTCCCGTGCGGCTCGTCCCTCCCGGGGGTCAGTTGGCGGGCACCACGAGCGGCCTCAGATTCGCCTCGATCTCCGCGCGTCGCGGCTCCAGTAGCGGCGGCAGCGACAGCCGCTCGCCGTCCAGCGGCCCGTCGACGTCGAAGCCCGGTCCATCCGTGGCTAGCTCGATGAGCACCCCGTTCGGCTCCCGCACGTAGACCGAGCGGAAGTAGTGCCTGTCCACGACCCCGCTGTGAGCGTGACCCAGCTCCGTCAAACGCTCGGCCCAGCCGCCGATCTCGTCGAGCCGCGGCACCCGAAGCGCGAAGTGGTGCACGCCCCCGGAGCCGTAGCGTGCCGGCGGCAGCGCGTCGTCCACGCGGACGTGGATCTCCGCATGGGCACCGCCCTCGACCATCGCATACACGTGCGCCCGATGCCGGGGCGACTCCGCCGGCGTGTACGCCCGCTCCCGCCTCAGCCCCAGTGCGCCCGCCAGGAACTCATCGGTCGGCTGCAACTCGGGGACCGTAATCTCGACCAGGCCGAGTCCGCGGATCTGGTGCTCGGACGCGACCGGGCTGGCCTCCCACGGGTGCGCCTCACCCGTACCGCCGTCGTCGACCAGTGCCAGCGCGGTGCCGACATCGTCGTCGAACTCCAGCCAGCCTCGCCCGTCGCGCTCGCGGACTCCACCGTGCACCACACCCTCGGCCCGCAGCCTCTCCGCCCAGAAGCGCAGCGCCGCATCCCCGTCCACCCGGAACGTCGTGCGGGTGATGCTGCGGTTGCCGCGCCGCTCACGCGCCGCGCGTGGCATGTCGAACACCGTCATGTCGGAGCCCGGACTGCCTCGGCCGTCGCCGTAGAACAGGTGGTACATGCTCGGCGCATCCTGGTTGACCGTCCGGATTACCGGCCGCAGGCCGAGCACCTCCGTGTAGAACGCGTGGCTGGCGCCGATCTCCGCGCTGAGCGCGCTCACGTGATGCAGGCCGGTCAGTTCCGCTGACACCGCTCTCCTCCTTCCGTTTGGGAACTCGACGGGTGCCGGGGCGTCACCCTTCCCAGCACCCCGCCAACGGACAAATATCTTAGCACTAAGATATCATGCCCTGGGTGTGGTGTCAAAGAGACAGATGCGACCACTCCGGACCGGCCACTCATCGAGATTCCGCTGATCCGTAAGGGGGCCCGACAATGCAGGCCGTCGAAAAGCTGAAGGCGACGACTGAAATCAGGGTCGGATGGTGAGCCTGCCCGCAGGAGAAGAGCCCGGGCTTCGAACGCCTGGTGCAGGTCAACCCTCTCCCGCCACCGCGAGCGTCCGCACCTCCTCCTCGGTGAGGTCGAAGTCGTAGACCTCCAGGTCCTCGCGCATGTGCGCCGGGTCCGTCGTGCCGGTGAGGGGGATGGTCCCGAGGGCCAGGGCAAAGCGGAAGATCACCTGGGGGACGGTGCGGCCGTGGCGGGCGGCGATCGTCCCGATCGCCGGGTGGCTGAGGACCTCCGGGTTTGCGGTAAGGAGGGAGAAGGGTTGGTGGACGATCCCCGCCCGGCCGCAGACTTCCCGCACAGGAGCGTCCCAACCGATCCGGGCGAAGCAGCGGTTCTGGACGAAGGCGGGCCGGACCCGAGCGAGATCCAGGAGCTCCTCGAGATGGGACGGCGCCACGTTGCTCACCCCGATCAGGCGCACCTCGCCGGCCTCGTGGAGGGCCTCCATGGCCCGCCACGCCTCCACGTCCTCGGGGGCGAGCCTGCGGGGATGGGAGGGCCCGTGGAGCACCAGGCTGTCCAGGCGCTCCACCCCCAGATGCTCGAGGGAGCTCCGGAAGGACTGCTCTACCTGGCGCGAGGGATAGGCATTTCAAAGGCCGTCGGAGCGCGAACAGCAAGGTAGGGCGCGGATTTTGAGGGAGCAAGGGATTCCCGGGGGTGGAAGCCGGATGACCTGTCGGATGAGGGGAAGGACTACAGCCGGTGCGTGGAGAAGGGCTCCGGAATTCCCATGTCGGGATGGGCCGGGCGAATGGCGGGATGGGCGGGGGAGCATGAGCGCGGAGCCGGCGTCCCGGGAGAAGGAGTCAGGCGTCCCAGTCGCCTGGCGGGGACTGGTCGAAGTCCGGGTCGGAAAGGGGCTCGGGATCGGACGGGTCGAAGGCGGACGTCTGATCGAAGTCGAGCTCGGCCTGCGGGGGAGCGCGCGCGGGTGTGAGGGGCGGGGGCCGGTAGGGAAGGGCGAGATGGTGGAGGATGGTCTCGACGGTAGGCGTGTCGGTGATGAACGAGATGACCCGCATCTCGCCCCGGCAGGCGGGGCACAGGAGCGGGAGCACCTCGTAGATCCGGGCGAGGAGCCGGGCCCAGGAGATACGGGCGGAGCGGTTCGTGCCGGATGCTTCGGGTTCGCAGGTCGAGGCCGGTTTCGTGGTGGTGCCTCCAGTGCCGGCGGCGAGCCGGGCGAGCTCGGGCTCCTCCAGCATGGGCCTTCCGAGCGCGACGACGACGGATCTCAGTCTCGCATGGGGCGCGAGGAGGCCGTGGTAGCGGTGGCGGTGAATGCGAGGAGGCGGGACGAGGCGGGCGAGGCGCTCGAGAAGCTCGATCGGCGTGAGCCAGAGCTCGGTGCGGCCGCTCGGGTCCGGGGCCGGGAGTCGGTAGACGAGCCGGGCGTCCGGTGAGGTGAGGGAGGCGATTCCCCCGGGGGCGTACAGGCGTTCGAGCGCGAGAGGCCCCCTCGCGCAGTAGCGCACGAGCCGCTCGAGGCCGGCCCGGTCGTCGCCCTCGATCCGCACCGAGGCGTCCACGCTGAACCCGCCGGTCCCCTGCCAGGCGAGCATGCCGGCCGCGGCGTCGTCCGCGAGGAACCCTCGCCTACGGAACGCGCGAAGCACCCGGTGCTGGACGAGCCGCGCCAACGCCTCCGAATGCTCCGGCCCGAGCCGCGCGGCCTCGTGGAACTGGACTTCGTCGCGACCATCGGTCGCGGCGTTCGCCTCGGCCGGTGGAGATTCGCCGAACACCCCATCCACGGCGAGGACGTGGAAGTGGTAGTGCGGGTTCAGCGAGTTCCCGAACCGCTGCGGGAAGGAGATCGCCGCGATCTCCGAGCCCACGGGCACCGTCGAGCTGGCCCGGCGGAGCGTCGCCCGGAGGGCGCGAACGAAGATCCCGAGCACCGCGCTGGCCACTTCGGGGCTCCCGTGCAGGAAAGGGCGCAGCCGCTTGGGCAGGGAGAGCACCCACTGCCGGACCGGAAGGTGCGGAAGCACGTGGTCCGTCAGGTGGGCCGCAACTTCGGCCATCCTCCGGGCGTTGCACGAGGGGCACACGCCCCGCCCCTTGCAGGAGAACGCGAGAAGCCGTTCCTGGCCGCAGTCGCCGCACCGCACGCGGGCGAAGCCACGCGCGAGGATCCCGCATCCGAGGTACCGGCGGAAGTCCTCCTCGACCCAGGCGGGCACGCCCCACCCATTCGGATCCGCCTCGACTGCGACCGCCAGGAATGTCTCAAGGTGATGCTGGACGACGGGGTAGAGCGGCGTTGCGGTCGGGCGCCTCGGCCGGTATACGGCGCCGACCGGTCGGTACTCCGGCGCGACGGCGGAGGGGGCCCACCGGCGGGTGGTCGGCGAAGGAGGTTGAGCGCGGGCGGCCATCCCCCAAACCCACCGTGAGCGCCCGGTGCCCTGCCATGGCTGGAGCGGCCGTCACACGGGAGACACGGCGGATCAGCGCGTGAGCCAGGAGCCGATGAATTGACAACAGTGCTCTGCGCCGCGTCGCGAACCCGTACGGTGCGCCGCGCCGCTTCGGGCTACTTGAGGAGGCCCGAGCGGCCGACGCGCCTCAAGGCGAGGGCCATTCTAACAGGTTGGAGGGGCCACCTCGGTAGCGGCGGCGAGGATGCGCCGCATGTAAGTCGCCCGCTGATCCAGCGGGATCTCTGATGCGTCGATGAACATGACCCGCTCCGGATAAGAGAGGGCTGCCTCTCCCAACCCCACCAACAGCACGATGTGATCCGGGCCGGGCCTTCCGAAGCGTTCACCAAACCCCGCGATCAGCTCGCGAAGCGCGTCCTCCGCGGCTGCAGTCGGTTCGCCCTCACCGAACGCCAGCCACGCCGCGCGGCAGTGCCCCTCCCCTGGAGGCCGTCCTTCCCAAGCAGCGAGTCCGGGCAACCGTCCTCTCACCCTCAAGTCACAGCACCGAGGCTGGTGTAACCCATTCGGGTGACCCTCCAATGAAGCATCACGCATCCCTCTCATCCCCTCCGGTTGCCTACTGAGAGACCCCGACCTCCCACGCGCCCGACGACGACGCGTACTTCGCCCTCTTCTCCCCGGACGCCTATGCGATCGGACTGAACGTCGTCATGTGGGTCATGATCCACTGAGCGGCCGGACGGGCGTGACGCCTATCCTCCTCCGCCCTCGTAGTTGATGGCGTCGAACGTTCCCTGGATCTGCACGAGCTCGGGATTGCCGATGGTCCCCCGCTCCGCGGTGAACTGAAAGGAACCGGCCACGCGGGTCGTCGAAGAGGTGGTGATGGTCAGCGTGCCTTCGCTCGACGTGAACGAGCTCGTGCCCGCAGCGGCAACGAACGAGGCTGAGAACGTAGGCTCGGTTGCCTGGATCGACTGGACGCCCGAGAGGACAGGGTACGTGCCCGGCGGGGGGAAGCCATCAAACCCGGCGAGGAAACTGATCCACTGGGGCTCTCCCACCCCGAGTGCGATCCCCCACCTGTCCGTGCCGGGCACTCGGGTCGCCGTCGCGAGTCCCGAGAGATTGGCCGTCACAACACCCGTGACGGTGCCGCTGAAGGTTCCCGTCGGGTTCCCGGGACCTCCCCCCTCATCGGTGGAACTGCTGTCGCCGCAGGCCGGGACCCCCAGGACGAGGACCAGGCAGAAGACGCGTGCGAAGGGTGTGCGCCTCATGGCATCACCTCCGGACAGATGGTCGAATGCCCACGGGGATGTGGACGCAGATCGGGGCAACGTACTGCGTGATTCCTGGGTAATCAGCAGGAATAGGAGTTTCAAACGCCCTCTCAGGGGCGGAGGCAAGGTAGGGCGCGGGGTCTGGCCGAGCAAGCTCTCGAAGGGTCGGGGATGGCGGGGCTTGCCGTGAGCCCGGGAGGCGCTGGAGAGCAGCCGAAGCGGCGGTGGACGAAGCGCCATGGGAATCGGGGTCCGAAGGATGGTGCGATGGGCGGTGGGAGACGGTCTGGTGCGACGGGCCTGGGGCGCGCGGATCGGACGGGGTCGTGCCTCAGATCTCCCAGTCGTGAGGCGAGGACTGATCGAACTCGTATTCCGGGATGGCTTCGGGAGCCGCGAGGTCGAAGGCCGGGGTCTGGTCGAGGTGGAGTTCGGCCTGCGGAGGGCCGCGAGCGGGGGACACGCGGGGAGGCCGATGGGGCAGGTCGAGATGGAGGAGGATGTCCCGTACGGTGGCGGGGAGGGTGATGAAGGAGATGATCCGCATCTCCCCACCGCATGCGGGGCACAGGAGAGGAAGCACGTCGTAGATGCGAGCCACGAGCTGGGCCCAGAGCATGCGGCTGGATCGTGATCGCGGCGTGGGGCCGGTCGGACCCGGCTGATCGGAGCGGTCCGGCGGAGCCACGGGGTGGGACGGGAGATCGGATGAGGGGGAACGCTTCGCGTCGACCGGGATCTCGTCGGGCTGGGGCCGACCCATCGAGACCACGGTGGACCTCAGGCACGCGTTGGGCGCCAGGACTCCGTGGTAGCGATGACGATGGATGCGGGGCGGTGGAACGAGATCGGCCAGGCGCTCAAGCAGCTCGAGGGGAGTGAGGCGAAGCACTTCGCGGCCGTGCATGTCGGGCTCGGGGAGTCGATACACCAAGCGAGCTTCCGGCGAGGTGAGCGCCTCGAGACCGGCGGGGGCGTGGAGTCGCTCCAGGGCGAGAGGTCCCCGCGCACAGTACCGAACGAGCCGCTCCAGACCCGCTCGGTCCTCGCCCTCGATCCGGACCGATGCGTCGACGGAAAACCCTCCCGTGCCCTGCCACGTGCGCATGTCCGCCACGGTGGAGGGATCCAGGAGGCCACGCCGGGCAAACCAGCGCAGGACGCGAATCTGCACCGTGCGGGTCAGGGCCTCCGGATCCCGGGCCTCGAAGCTGGTGGCCTCGTGGAACCGGACTCCCCGCTTGATGTCGCCGGAGATCACGCCGTCGAGGGCCAGCACGTGGTAGTGGTAGTGCGGGTTTAGAGAGCTCCCGAAACGTTGCGGGAACGAGATGGCTCCGAGCTGCGCGTCGCGAAGTGCGACCGGCGCACCCGGACTTGCGTCACCCAGTGCAGACCTGAGCGCCCTAAGGAAGATGGCGAGCACGGCACTCGCCAGCTCGGGCGTCTGGTGCAGGAAGGGCCGCAGACGCTTGGGCACGGAGAGCACCCACTGCCGGACGGGAAGGTGCGGGATCACCTCGTCGGTCAGGTGCGCCGCCACCTCCGCCATGCGCCGGGCGTTGCAGGACGGGCACACCCCCCG
>SLCK01000057.1 GCA_007125845.1 Gemmatimonadota bacterium | reverse complement strand
CGTGTGCTGTCCAGTCTGGCCGAGGCCTCGAGGATCTCGAAGGGAGACATCCTGGTCACGTCCTTCACGGACCCGGGGTGGACGCCGCTCTTCTCGAGGATCGCCGGGGTGGTGACGGAGACGGGGGGCGTGCTCTCCCACGCTGCGGTGATCTCCCGGGAATACGGCGTTCCCGCCGTGCTCGGTGTGCGAGGGGCCACGGAGGCGATCGGCGACGGGGACCACATTCGCGTGGACGGCGGCCGAGGGGTCGTGGAGATCGAGGTGCCGGGAGGATCTGGGGTCTGAGAAGGGCGGGTCGAGACCGGAATCCGCCCTCAGCGGCCGAGCAGCTTCCGAACCCGCATCCACAGAAGGCCCGCTCCGGAGCGGAGCAGCGCAAAGGGGAGGGCGAGCCGGCCTCGGCGGGCGGGGCGGAGGCGCTCCTTCAGGTACCGCTCGCGGGCGAGTGCTCGCTGGCGCTTCCCGCTGGAGGTCTTGGGAATCGTCCGGGGCGCCACGAGCACGACGTGGTCCACCGCCACCGTCGACGCCTCCTGAACTTCGATACGGATTGCCTCCAACAGGCGGCTGCGTGCCTCCTCCTCCCGCTCCCTGGTTTCGCACACGAGGACCACCCGTTCACGTCCCTCCTCCTCGTCGTAGACGGGGAAGGCGACCGATCCTCCTCCGCGCACTCCGGGCACGCGCTCGGCTGCCTGCTCCAGATCGGTAGGGTAGTAGTTCCGACCGTTCAGGATGATGACGTCCTTGGCGCGACCCGTGAGGTGGAGCTCTCCGTCGACGAGGTAGCCTAGATCTCCCGTCCACAGCCACCGGTCGCGCAGCACGCGGTCCGTTTCCCCCGGGTCGGCGTGGTAGCCGCTCATCACGCACCGGCCGGCGACCAGGACGTTTCCCACCTTCCGGTCGGGCAGGGATCGGCCCTCGTCGTTCACGACCCGAAGCCCCTGGCCCGGGAGGGGCCGGCCCAGGTTGGCGACGGCCATGCCCTCCTCCTGGGGAACGGCCTCTCCCCTCGCGAGGGCCGTCCGGTTCACGACGTCGTAGCTTGGCGGGTCGGTCAATTTGGAGAAGGAGGCGGCCACGGTGGCTTCGGCCAGCCCGTAGACGGGCATCATGGTCGTGGGGCGAAACCCATAGGGGCGGTAAGCTTCAACGAAGGCGTCGACGGTGGCGCGGTTGACAGTTTCGGCCCCGTTCAGAGCGACCCGCCAGCAGGAGAGGTCCAGTCCCTCCCGCATCGCCTCCGGCACCCGCCGCACGGCCAGGGCGTACCCGAAGTTCGGGGAGAACGAGAGGGTGGCATGATGGTCGTGGATTGCCCGGAGCCAACGGCTCGGCCTCCGCACGAACTGGATGGGGGAGAGGAGCACCAGCGGGAGCCGCCAATACAGGGTGAAGAGGGGGCCGCCGACGAGCCCCATGTCGTGGTAGAGGGGGCACCAATTCACGACGCGATCGCTGCGCGCGACCCGGATCGCCATACCCACCGAGTGGACATTGCTCACCACATTGTCGTGCGTGATGCGCACGCCCTTGGGTCGGCCGGTCGATCCGGATGTGTACTGGAGGAAGGCCACGTCGCCCGGCCCCACCTCGACCGCATTGGCCTGAGGCTCCTCGCTCTCCATCCCTCGCGCCGTCACCACCTGCTTCACCCCCGGGGCCCGCAGAGGGAGGTCGCCGAGGAGCGGAAGGAGCCGCTTCTCCGTCACGCACACCTCCGCTCCGGCATGACCGGCGATGTGGGCCAGACGCTGGAGCCCGGTTTCCAGCCCGGGTCCGACGGGAGGGTAGGCTGGGACGGGAAGCGCGCCGAGGAGCTGCGTGCCGAAGAAGGCCGTGAGGAACTCGGCCGAATCCGCCAGAACCAGGAGGACCCGGTCACCTCGCTTCACCCCGAGAGTCTCGAGTCCCCCCGCGAACCTGCGGGCGCGCCCGTGAAGGGCCCGGTAGCTCAGGTGCCGATCCTCGCCCCCCGAAGGCCCACCCAGAATCGTCAGGCCGACCTCCTCCTCGAGGCGCGCGGCTTCACGCAGCGCGCGGGGAAGCGTCCGGTGGAGGGGGGATAGCTCCTCCGGCGTCCGCGGCTCCCCGGTCCGCCAGGCGTCCTCGCGGAAGGAGGCGACTTCGTACGGCCGCGGCGCGGTCCGCGGCCTCGCACTCTCCTCGGTCCGGCGGGTCTCTTGCATCATGGGAAGACTGGCTCGTCGATGGAGAAGCCGTGGCGGTCGGCCAGCTCGCGTGCCCGCCGGACCAGATCGCTGCGGACGGGGCCGCGGCAGAAGCTCTCGCGAATGCCTTCAAACCCCAGAAGCAGGGTCTCGGCAAAGCAGCCCATGAGCGTGCCCGGCTGGAGCCCTGCCCCCCCGAGCTCGATGCTCTGGCCCATTGGGGCGCGGATGAGACCGCCGCGGAGGTGGACGACTGCGGGGCGCCGCTCTCCCACCTCGGGCGAGACGTCTCCGGGAAGCGCCACATCCGAGACGACGACCGGCCCGTGGCCGCTCACGTGCTCCGCAAAGACGAT
>SLCK01000062.1 GCA_007125845.1 Gemmatimonadota bacterium | reverse complement strand
GGCAACGACCCAGCTGATCCAGGCGACGATCCAGCCGATCCGGGCGGCGATGAACCGACACAGCCCGTCAGTTGCGGTGTCGTGGACGGCGGCCTGATGTCGGCGCGCGTGGACGGTGCCCCGTTCTGCGCCACCGCCGTCACCGATGCGCCGCTCGTGCCAGGCTTTCGTCAGATCGCCGGCTTTTCGGCCGAGGGCGACATGTTGCACCTGGTCATTCCCCTCTCCGCCGGCAACTTCGATCTAGGGTCCCCGGAGGGAATCGGGGGTTCGTACGTGCCGACGACGGAAGAGAACACGACCTACCTGACCATAGGCGAACATGGAAACATCACCATTACCGACCTGAGCCCTACGCGCGCCAAGGGGACGTTCGAGTTCACGGCACTCGGGTACCACCAGCAAACCGGCAACGCGCTGGGCAGTCAGGTGATCGTAACCGAGGGCGTGTTCGACGCGGCGCTCACGGCCCCGTAAAGCGTTCGAATCCTGGGCATGCCACCTCGACCCTAGCGGCCCCGCGCGAACCAAAACGGCTTCGAGGCCCGGTTCGCGACAGCCGACAAGTCGATCGGAGCCCGCTCGAATGCGGCCGCCGAGGCGCGGCTTGACGAAGCCCTCGAGCCCTACGTCCACCCGCAGATCCTTAGGCCGAGTCAGGGACCGAAGCCGCTTGACCCGCGCGCTCCGGGGGAGGACAGAACATAGAGAACTCACAGAGCTGGCTCTCGCCCGCTACCGCACACAATAAGCCCCCTCCCGCAATTCCATGCGAGAGAGGGCTTTTCGAAGCTGGGGCGGAAGGGCTCGAACCTTCAACCTCCTGGTTAACAGCCAGGCGCTCTGCCGGTTGAGCTACACCCCAATGAGGCCACCAACGCCCGGAAAGATAACCAGGCCCCGACGGGGATCAAGGGCCGGCAAAAGCGCCGGTGCGGGACGCCTCATTCCCCCGGCGGTGCCGATTCCTCTCCGGGGGAGTCCGGATTGCCCGGCGTCAGGCCGACCAGCTCTAGGAGGAGGAGTGCGTTGCGGGACGTCGCTCGGCCGGGCCGGAGGAGGTAGTCGAAGTCCAGGGTTCGTCGGCCACCTCTCTCGACCACCTCTTCCCTGAGATGGACATCGACGCTCCTGCTGCGGAGCTCCTCGGCGTCCGCAAGAGTGAGGTCGTGCGTAGTGACTGCACCGAGCGAACCGGTGTCGATGAGCTGACTGAGCACGATTCGAGCCGCAGTGCGGCGCTCGGCTGTGTTGGTGCCCTGGAAGATTTCGTCGAGGAGGTACAGGATGGGCCGCTCGCGGGCTGCCTCCACCACTCTGCGAAGCCGATGAAGCTCTGCGAGAAAGAAAGAGACGCCCTCTTCGAGGTCGTCGCGAATCCTCATCGACGTCCAGGGAAGGAGCGGCCGCGTGTCGAGCTCGGCGGCCGCGACCGGCCCTCCTGCGAGAGCGAGGATCTGGTTCACACCCATCGTCCGGAGGAGCGTGGTCTTTCCCGCCATGTTCGATCCGGTGACGACGAGGAGGGTGCCGGGAGGCGGAAGCTCGACGTCGTTCGCAACGCAGCGGTCCGGCCGCAGGAGCGGGTGGCGGATCGCTCGTCCGCGGATTCCTGTCCCCTTTTCGTCCCGAATCTCGGGAAAAGTCCAATCCGGGTGGTCGTGCAGGAGGCCGGAGAGCGCGGCAAGGGCCTCCACCTCCCCGAGACTCCGGACCCAGCGCTCGACCACGGTCCCGTGCCGCCGCCGCCACCTTTCCAGCCAGTGCAGGAGGTGCACGTCCCACGCGAACAGCGCGACCAGGGGAAAATGGATCAGAGCCGATCTACGGGCTCCGGCCGTGTCAGTGATCCTTCGGAGGTCACGGAGCGCGTCTGCGGCTCCCGGATCAGGTTCCTGCACGCTTCGGGTCAGGGCGTCGAGGCGCGCGGTGCCGGTCGGAAGTCGAGACAGGTGCTCGAGCAGAGCGGACCAGCGGGCCAGCTCGCCCTCCCCTCCTTCCGCAGCGGTGAACTGGCGATGGGCCTCCCGGCCCAGTTGCCTCTGTTGGGCGAGCGCTGCGAGGGCCCCCAGCGCAGGAATGAGCCCGGGTGTCCACCCGAGGAACCAGCCGACCAGAGAGAGGGGGATCAGGATCCCCAGGCACCGTGCAAGGAGGACGGTGCCCCTGCGCTCATCGAGCCATCCCGGCGACTCCGCCCATTCGAGAAAGGATCGAGTCTCGGCAAGCCGTGACCGTCCTTTAACCTCCCGGCCCAGCAGCTCAAGATCGAGCAGATAGTCACTTTCGGACGAGAGTGCCCGCACCGCTTCTTGCCGCTCCCGTAGACTCTCGAGCCAGTCGTCCCTCGGCCCGGATGAGACCTCAGCCGCACCACCCGCTGGCAAGAGGTCGAGTCCGTGCTCGGGGACCGGGGCGAAGGGGTCGAGGAGGAGGCGCCTGAGGTAGGTCCGCCCGGGGACCGACGTGACCCGTCCAATGAGGTGGGCCAACGAGCCGACACCGACGAGATCGAGGTCCCCCGCGGAGGGGTGGTCGGCCGAGGCCTCTTCGACCGGTGGCGGAGGAAGATCGCTCCAATTCCGATCGAGTCGAGCCTCCCCCTCCCGGAACAGTTGCTCCCTCAGACGGGCGCGCTCAAGGGTTCTGGAGCGGCCCCGATGCCGCTGCACGAGGAAGAAGAAAGCGCCGGTCCCTACGGCTGCGAAGGCCAGCAACGTGGGCCACCATTCGCGCGAGGAGGTCTCGAGGAGTAGAAGGGGCACTACCATGAGGAAAAAGGCACCCGTGCGCAGACGGGACAGCCGAAGCAGTTCCCCTTCGAGACTGGAGATCTCCCGGGCGGTTTCTTCCCGGCCGAGGCGGTAGCGGGCCCGAGGCGAGGTCTTGCCGGTCACCTCGGGCAATCCGCGGGGACGTTCGAAGCGAAGATCATGGGCAGGCGAGGGTCGGGGCTGAAGGCACGTTGACGCGGCAGTCGAGTCGGGATCGAAGCTCGGTTCGTGCGGAAGATCCCGGGACGGAGGGCGGGAGGCAACCCGTCGTGGCGGACCGGGGTACCGGCTCAATCCCCGATTGGCCAGATTTCTGCGTGGTGGCTATGTGTTCGAAGGTTCACGATAACGATGGTTCAGCACGATAGAGGCTCAGCGATATGACGCCTGACAATCGAATACCGGTAGGAGTCCTCGGAGCGACCGGAAGCGTGGGGCAGCGATTCGTCTGCCTTCTTCACGAGCATCCGTGGTTCAGAGTGGCCGCGGTCACAGCCTCGGAACGGTCAGCGGGGAGACCCTACGGAGAAGCAGTGCAATGGGCCCAGGAGGAGAACCTCCCTCGCGAGATCGCCGAGCTCGAAGTGCTTCCGACCCGACCCGGATTCGACGCTCCACTCGTGTTCTCGGCCCTGGACGCGTCCGTCGCAGGGGAAGTGGAGAGTCGCTTTGCCTCGGAAGGAGTCTTCGTGGTGTCGAATGCGCGAAACCACCGCATGGATCCCGACGTGCCGCTGCTCGTGCCCGAGGCCAACCCGGATCATCTCGATCTCCTGGAGTCGCAGTCATTTCCTGATGGGGGCGGGATCGTGACCAATCCGAACTGCTCGACGATCGGGCTCATCCTTCCGCTCCGGGCGCTCCACGACGCCTTCGGCGTTCGCCAGGTCCACGTCGTGACCCTCCAGGCCATCTCCGGTTCGGGCATTCCGGGAATCCCCTCGATGCAGATCCTGGACAACGTGGTGCCGTACATCTCGGGGGAAGAAGGGAAGCTCGAACGCGAGACGCTCAAGATTCTGGGGCAATTGGAGAATGGCGGGGTCCGGAATGCCGAGTTCGTCGTGAGCGCACAGTGCACCCGGGTGCCCGTCTTCGACGGTCATCTCGAGATGGTGTCGATCGGGCTCGAAAGCCCGGCGACACCCGAGGAAGCGAACGAGGTCATGCGCTCCTTTCGGGGGATCCCCCAGGAGATGGAGCTTCCGTCGGCACCCGCCCGGCCGATCCACGTGCTGGAGGGGGAGGATCATCCCCAGCCTCGGCTCCACCGGAACCTGGAGGGGGGGATGGCGGTGTCGGTCGGACGGGTTCGTCCATGTTCCCTCTTCTCCCTGAAGATGGGGCTCCTTTCCCACAACACGGTCAGGGGCGCAGCGGGGGGAGCACTCCTTTGTGCCGAGCTGGCCGTGGCCCAGGGGCGAATTCCGGGGGTGGCGCGGCCTTGAGTCTGCGGCTCCTGAAGGTTGTGGTCGACGACGATGAAGCGGACAACGTCGCCAGAATCCTGGAGGAGCACGGGGCTCCTCCCCACTGGCGATCTCCGTCCGGGGATTCGCGCACGACGATCGACGCGATTCTACCGGGTGCAGGCAACGAGCCCGTCCTGGAAGCGTTGGAAAAGGAGTACTCAGGGCGCGAGGGATTCCGCCTGGTGCTCCTGCCGGTGCAGGCCACCATTCCCAGGATTCAGGAAAAGGAGACCAAGGAAGGGGAGGGAAGTTCGAAAGACGAGGAAGCCGGGGAGCTCGATCGAAAGGGTGGCAAGGGATCGCAGAGGATCAGCCGCGAGGAGCTCTACACGGAGCTCTCCTGGGCCGCGCGCACGACGCCATACTACCTCGTGATGGTCGGGCTGTCCGCAGTAGTTGCGAGCGCAGGCCTCCTTATGGGCGACACTGCGGTGATCATCGGGGCGATGGTGATCGCTCCCCTCCTGGGTCCGAACATGGCGCTCGGCTTGTCGGCCACCCTGGGCGATACCGAGCTGGGAAAGGCGGCCTTCGGAGCATCGGCGGTTGGGGCGGGAGTTGCCTTCGGCGTGTCCCTTCTGGTCGGACTCCTCCTTACAGTGGATCCGGAAGGGGCCGAGATCGCGATGCGGACGAGCGTCGGATTCGGCCACGTGGCGCTCGCCCTGGCGGCGGGTGCGGCTGGGGTGCTCTCGATCACCGGGGGGATGGGTGTCGGGCTCGTCGGGGTCATGGTCGCGGTGGCCTTGCTTCCGCCATTGGTGGCTGCGGGTCTTCTCATCGGGGACGGATGGTGGTCGTACGGATTTGGGGCGCTCCTCCTCGTCGTGGCGAACGTGTCCTGCGTGAACCTGGCAGCGATCGCTACCTTCCTCGCCCAGGGCGTCCGACCTCTGTCGTGGTGGGAGGAGGGCCGGGCTCGCAGGGCGACCGCATTTGCCGCCGTCCTCTGGGCGGGCCTGGTGGTCGCGCTCCTGGCCGTGATTTGGATGGACTGGGGCTTCTGAAGCTCAGCCGTCCTCTCCAGCCGAGGGGCGCTTCCACTCCACCACCGCAGCATGCCCCAGGCTCTCCCGGTCGATTGGGAGGTAATCTCGGGCGACCGTCACGAAGTGGAAGCCCATATGGAGCTGAAAAGAGAGCGTCGGATCGGTCCGATCTCCTTTCACGACCTCCCGGACGTAGTCTTCCGGCGACATCCGGTCCGCGACCCTTCCGTACCCCGGGATCCGGGCCGCGACGCGAATCCGGAAGAGGCCGAGCCGTTCCAGGAGGGCTTCCCGGGCGCGGTAGATCATGCGGGCGATGCCCCGTCCCCGGGCGCGGGGATGCACGGCGAGGCCGGCTCCGTAGAGGAGGTCTCCCCGGGGCTGATGCGGCGTCAGGCTCCCGGCTCCAGTGACTTCTATCCAGGGAGCTTCGGGGCGGAAGGTTCCGGAGTCGAGAAGGAGCGAGGTCGCCATGCCGAGGAGAACTCCCGATTCGAGCTCCTCGACCACGAGCTGACCTTCGGGGAAGATCTCATGGTGACTTCGCAGCTCGCGGGTAAGCCACGCTCCGCGGAGGCCGGAGACGGCACGGGAGAGACTGACCTGGTCCGGGATGTCTTCGGGACGCGCGATCCGGACCCGCACGTCCGGGACCGACGGGGAGCGATCCCGGAACCGACGTGGTCGGTGGGGCTGAGGCGTCACAGAGTCTCTACGCTGACGCTCGCCGCGAGCTCCTGGGATCGCTCGGAGTCGAGGAGGGGCAGGACCGTCCCCGACGAGCGGGTGCGCCCAAGGAGGGTGAGGTCCAGCTCTCCGTAGACCATGCTCTCCTGGTTCGGAACGCCTTCGGCGAGGATGCCGTCCCGGGCAAAGGGCAGATCGGAGGGCGTAAGGATGGCTGCCTGCCCGTAATTCAACGAGACCGCCGGCACCATCGGCAGAGAGCCGACCGTGGCCGCGTTCACGACGTACATCTGGTTTTCGATGGCCCGGGCGTGCGAGCAGTAACGGACCCGGAGAAAGCCCCGGCGATCGTCGGTGCACGAAGGGACCAGGAGGATGTCAGCACCGGCCCTGGCCGCCGCTCGGATGATCTCGGGGAACTGGACGTCGTAGCAGATGGCGATCGCCATCTTTCCGAGAGCCGTATCGAACACCTTCAGGGTCGACCGGGAGGTCACCTCCCATTCCTCCCGCTCGAAGCGCGTCATGTGGAGCTTTCCCTGAATTCCCCACTTCCCCTGAGGTGTGAAGAGGTACGCATCGTTGTGGAGCCTTCCGGTGTCGGGATCGACTTCGGGGATCGTGCCCCCCGCGATGTGGAGCCCCGACCTGCGTGCGAGGCCGGACATGAGCTCGACGAACCGGGGTCGGAACTCGGCGAGGCGCCGGACCTGATCACGGATCGTGAGCCGGGTATCGCCGAGGGTGAGCAGCTGGGTGGTGAAATACTCCGGGAACACGAGGAGGTGGCAGTCGTAGTCCTGGGCAGTGTCGACCAACCCGCTCACCTGCTGTTCGAACTCTTCGAACGCATTCACGGGTCGGATGAAGTACTGGAGCGTGGCGACGCGTAGGCGATCCAAAGAACCTCCTGAGGTTCGGAACAAAGGGACCAGGAGCCACGTCGGTTGATTCCAGCGGAACCTGGAGGCGCGCTCCGCGATCGAGGACCCAAGTCCTCCGGGGCGTAGTCAACAGTATATATTGACAGTGCGCTTTGTGGATCCATGGTCCGCGGGGAGTCCCCCGGGGCGAAGGGCCACGCAGGAGGGGGCGACCCCCCGAAGACTCACGACGATGGGACCCATTTTCCATGACCGAAATCGAAACCGACGACGCGACGCCGATCGCCATTCTGGGCGCCGGAAACCTCGGGACGGCGATTGCTCGAGGAATTGTGCGGTCCGGCCTCCGGACGGCGAGCCAGCTGAGGCTCACTCGAAGACATGGTGAGGCGATGGCGGAGCTGGCCGCCGAAGGATACGGCACCGGTACGGACAACCGCGAGGCCATCAGCGACGCGCGAATCGTTATCGTAGCCGTCCTTCCTCAACAAGTGATTCCCCTGCTCGGGAGCATCGCCTCCGCGCTCGACGCGGAGCGTCACATTCTGGTTTCCACCGTGACCGGCGCTTCGATCGAGACGATTCGGCGTCACGTGGGCCCCGCACTTCCGGTGGTGCGGGCGATGCCGAACCTGGGCATCCAGACCCTGAACTCGATGACCTGCCTGGCCCTGGACGAAGTCTCGGAACCGGCGCTCGCGGAGGTCGATAGCATCTTCGACGCGCTTGGGGAGACGGTCCGGATCGAGGAGGAGAACATGGCTGCCGCCACCGCCCTCTGCGCGTGCGGGATCGCCTTCTTTCTCCGTGCCATTCGGGCTGCCGCGCAGGGGGGCAACGAGATCGGATTCCACGCCGACGAGGCGATCCGGATGGCTGCCCAGACCGCCAAAGGGGCCGCGGAGCTCCTCCTGGCCAACCGGAGCCACCCCGAGACCGAGATCGATCAGGTCACGAGTCCGAACGGGTGCACCATCGCTGGGCTCAACGAGATGGAGAATCGGGGGTTCAGCTCTGCCCTGATCGGGGGCATGGTCGTCTCCGCCCGGCGTGCCGTGCAGCTTCTTCCGACTACGAACGGTGAGTGACGACCCAGGCATGGGGAGGCGCTACTTCACGGTGGCGGAAGCGAATGCGCTCCTGCCTGAGATGGAGGAGATCTTCCGCCGAACGGACGTCTTGCGCGAGGAGATGGCCGAGGGGATCGACCGACTCAAGATTCTCGACGCCCTCTGGGGGGACCGGATCGAAGATCCCGGAATCCCGGACCGGGGAGAGCTCCTCGAGACCCGCGCCCATGTGCGCCAGGTCATCGCGAGGCTCGAGCGTCTCGTCAACGAGCGGATCGTTTCGGAGGGTGTGCGCTTTCCCCAGGGCGGGTTCGAGCACGGCCTCCTGGATTTCCCCACACTCTTTCACGGGCGAACCGTCTTCCTCTGCTGGCACCGAGGAGAGGAAGAAATCCGAGCCTGGCACGAGGTCGACGCCGGGTACGCAGGACGACGGCCGTTGACCCCGGATCAGGCCCTACGAATGGGACGAGGGTGACGACGTGCGGTCGTGGGAGGGATCACGCATGATCCGGAAGGCGTGCAGGAGCCCCGGGAACACCGCGTCACAGCTTTCGAGCGCGCCCTTTGTGGAGCCCGGGAAGGTGAGAATCATGGTCGAGCCGGCCAATCCAGACACTCCGCGGGAGAGCATCGCGTAGGGAATGCGACGCTGGCCGTGAGCGCGAGCGGCCTCGCTGATTCCGGGGACCGGCCGGTCGATCAGGGCCTGGATAGCCTCCACCGTGCGGTCGCGGCTCCAGAGGCCGGTACCTCCGACGGTCACGAGGAGGTCGAGCCCGTCGTCGATCAATTCCTGGGCGCGGGCGCGCAAACGGTCGGGCTCGTCAGGGAGGATTTCGTAAACGGGGACGTCCACGCTGCCCAGCTCGAGGAGCCGGTCGCGCACTGCAACCCCTGCCTTGTCCACCTTGTTTCCGGCATGAACCGAGTCGGAGAGCACCACGACTCCGGCCCGAACCGGCGGGGACACCTCCTCCCGCCAGTCCGCCAGTCCTCCCCGACTCGAGAGCAATCGGGCGCCGCCGAGCTCGATTCGGTTCGCCCGGTACCGGAGTCGTTCCAATGCGTGCAGACTTCCCACGCTCGCCCCCGTGAGCGCTTCCATGTCGAAGTCGGCCACTGCGATGCCGCGAACCGTGACGCGGATGCGGAAGCCTTCGTCGTCGCGCTCCACCAGGACTTCGATTCCTCCAGGGGAGAGCGGCTGACATCCGGGGAGGAGGTCCGCCGTCCGCTTCACGGCCACGGTGGAGACAGCCCGAATCGATCCCCGCAGCTCGCCCCAGGAGTGTTCATCCTCGAGGAGCCGTTCGATCTCGGGTCCGTCCGCGGTCAGACGGACCTCGGCCGTCGACGAGCGTAGGGTTTCGGCGCGGTCGGTGACGTCCTTCACGACGGCTCGCTCGGGGTCCAGCTCCGGCCCTGCAACCCCTCAGGGCGGAATCGGGCTTCCAGGAGCGTACCGGGCTCGAGGGCGCGGTCCGTCGGAGGGACCACCGCTACGAAGGGGCAGGTGGCAGCCTGTCGAAGCATGCCGCTCCCCTGGGTGGGCGGCACTTCGAGTCCGGGGCGGCCGTCGGCCGCGACCAGTCGGGCGCGGAGGAGCCGCGTCCGGCCGTGGGGAGTCAGCGGGCTTCGGAGGGGGACTCTGACGGTGGCTGGGAGCGGGTCCCGATGGCCGGCCAAACGTGACAGCAGAGGCTGTGCAAAGGTCTCGAATCCGGCCAGGACGGACTGCGGATTGCCGGGGAGAGCGAGGAGGACCGTCCGGCGGCCGGATTCGAGGGACAGGAATCCGGCTCGCACGGGCTTTCCCGGCTTCATTGCGACCTTCCAGAAGAGGGTTTCGGCCCCGATCGCGCTCCAGGCCTCCGCGACCAGGTCGTGCGGTCCGACCGACGCGCCACCCGTCGACAGGATGACGTCGACCCGGGGCGCCCACTCACGCACCACCGCGGTGAGCGCTCCGGTCTCGTCTCCCACGTAGCGGGTTCCGCTGACCTCCACTCCGCACTCACGGCACAGCGCCTCCAGCATCGGTCCGTTGGCGTCTCCGCCCCGGGTCGGGTCGGCACTTCCCACGAACTCCTCTCCAGTGACCAGGAGAAGCACCCTGGGCCTTCGGAACACCTGGATTGTGCGGTGCCCGAGGGAGGCGAGGAGCCCGATCGCCGCCGGGTTCACCTTAAGGCCGGCCGGAAGGATCTCGTCGCCGGGCTGGAGCTCCTCGCCCCGGGACCGGATGTGGGCTCCCGGGGCGGCCTCCTGAAAGAGGCGGACGAGGTCGCCACTCGATTCCTCGCGCTTCCGGGCTCGCGGCTCTCCTTCCTTCGAGAATCGATCGGAGCGCTCGATGGGGATGACCGCATCGGCACCTTCGGGTACCGGACCGCCAGTGCTGATCTGGACCGCCGTTCCCGGATCGAGGCGAGCCTTGAAGGGAGACGCGGCCGTGGACTCGCCGATTACCCTCATCTCCGCCGGGCGATCCTCAGAGGCGCCGGACGTGTCCGAGGCCCGTACGGCGAATCCGTCCATCGCACTGTTGTCCCAAGGGGGATGCGGTGCGGTGGCGTGCACGGCGCGGGTGAGGGTCCGATGCAGCGAGTCCCCGAGGGGTACCGACTCCTCGTCGAGCGGATCGACCTCGTCGAGAAGGCGTGTTCGAGCTTCGGAGGGATCGATCACGTCTGCGTCACGAGGAAGTGCCGCCGACCGACCGGGCAGCCGAGGTGTCCTGCTCCGGCTCGGGCGCGAGCGGGGTTCCGTGCTCGGAAGAGAAGGCCCTTCTGCTTCCGTCGGGATCGACTTCCTCTTTCCAGATCGGGACTTCCTGCTTGACCCGATCGATTCCGTCCTTTGCAGCCTGGAAGGCCTCGGGCCGGTGACGACCACGCACGACCACGTACACGCTGTCCTCGCCGGCCGGAACGTACCCGACCCGGTGCACGATCCGGCAGGCCAGCACGCCCTCCCGGGCGGCAATCTCGTCTTCGATGCGGAGGATCCGTTCCTCGGCCATCTCCCGGTGAACGTCGTAGTCGAGGGCGGCCACGTCCCGATCCTCGTCAAAGGCGCGGATGGTACCGCCGAACACGACGAGCGCCCCAGCGTCGACACCCGAGGTCTCCTGGAGCAACTCCTCGATCGAGATGGGTCCTCTGCGAATCCGGTCGGTCATGGTCAGCCTCCACTCACAGGCGGGAGAAGGGAGATCTCCTGATCGGCTTGGAGGACGGCATCGTCCCCGAACAGTTCAGTTCCCATTCCCACAGCGGTGTGTTCGAGATGCGGTGCGACTTCCGGGAATGCGCGAGCCACCGCGGCTCGCAGGTCGGCGACGGTTGGGGGACGTCCCTCGACCCGGAGGGTGTGGCTTCGCCCACCTGCCAGGTTGATGAGGTTTCCGTAGAAGGAGATCTTCACTTCCATGGTGACCTCCTGGAGGCTCCGGGGTTCAGATGGACTCGGGAATCGGCCCCGCTATGGAATATCCCGCCTTCGCATCTGGAGTGCCAGGGGCTCCGGAGCGCCCGATGTGCGGATCCACCGCCCGCAGCCTGCCTCCGCTCGCTGGAGGCGGAACGCGGTCGACCGGAGGCGCCGCACCATCCCGTGGAAGGGGACCGCCTTCTGCGGTGTACCCAGGACCGGTGGACCGTGTAGATTCAATAGTGCCGTCCAGTCGCGGACGCAGGCATGCATCCAGGAGGGAGCCATGAGCACTGATCGGGGACCTGCCACGGACCGGTTCGACCGGCCCTTGGGCGACCTGCGGATCTCGGTTACGGATCGGTGCAATTTCCGCTGCGTATACTGCATGCCGCGTGAGGTCTTTGGCCCGGGCTTCGAGTTTCTCTCCCGGAGCGAGCTCCTCACATTCGAAGAAATTCACAGGCTTGCAGGAATCTTTGTGGACCTGGGCGTCGACAAGATTCGCCTGACCGGTGGAGAGCCGCTCCTGCGTCGTGACGTGGATCAACTCGTGGGCATGTTGGCGGGCCTGGCGGGGTTGTCCGACCTCACGATGACCACGAACGCCTCCCTCCTCCCCCGGAAAGCCGAAGCGTTGCGTGCGGCGGGGCTGCGACGGATAACGGTCAGCCTGGATGCTCTCGACGACGACGTCTTCCGGGCGATGAGCGACGTCAAGGTGCCCGTCAGCACGGTTCTCGACGGGATCCGGGCCGCCTCCGAGGCGGGCCTGAGTCCCGTGAAAGTGAACATGGTCGTGAAGAGGGGTGCGAACGAGGATCAGATCCTTCCGTTGGCGGAATACTTCCGGGGAAGTGGGCACATCCTGCGCTTCATCGAGTTCATGGACGTGGGGAACTCCAACGGATGGCGGATGGACGACGTCGTCACGGCCCGGGAGATCCGGGACACGGTCGATGCGCGCTGGCCGCTCGAGCCCCTCGATCCGAATTACACCGGCGAAGTCGCGAATCGCTACCGCTATCGGGATGGGGAAGGGGAGGTCGGGATCATCGCATCCGTGACACGGCCCTTCTGCGGGAGCTGCACGCGGGCACGCATCACCGCCAATGGGGAGCTCTTCACCTGCCTCTTCTCGGGTACGGGACACGATCTCCGGGAGCCGCTGCGGGCGGGGGCCTCGGACGAGGAGCTGCGCGCCATGATCCGGGGGATCTGGGAGCGTCGTGCGGACCGCTATTCCGAACTCCGCAGTCGGGCCACCGTGGATCTGCCCAGAGTCGAGATGTCCAGAATCGGAGGTTGATGGATCCTATGAACGATATCCTACCCACTCTCGAGCATTGGCGTGCGGCGGGGGAGAAGATCGCCCTGGCGACCGTCGTGCGAACCGTGGGCTCATCTCCTCGTGGGATCGGTGCGAAGATGGCCGTTACCGCGAGCGAGAAGATGGTCGGGTCGGTGAGCGGCGGGTGCGTAGAGGGCGCGGTGTCCGAGGAGGCGCTCGAGGTGCTGTGGACGGGACGGCCCAAGCTGCTCACCTTTGGAGTGGACGACGCGGAGGCGTGGGCCGTCGGCCTCTCCTGCGGGGGCACCATCGAGGTGTTCGTGGAGCCGCTGGATTGGTGACGCCAGACAACCTGTTTCAGGGTTTTGCCGAACGAGTCCGGGACTACCGACCGGTGGCCCTGGCCACGATCGTGGCCGGAGATCGGGAGGTCGGGCGGAAGCTTCTCGTCGATCGGACCGGTCTGGTCGGCGGCACCATCGAGGAGCCTCGCCTGATCTCGGCAGTCCTGGAACGGACGCGGCGGCTCCTCTCGGAAGGGAGTTCGGAGAGCTTCGAAGTGGAGGGCGTGCGGGTATTCGTGGAAGTCCACCTCCCCGCACCGCGTGTGGTGATCGTCGGCGCGGTCCACATTGCGGCCACCCTGGCTGGCCTGGCCCGAGAGCTCGGATTCCGCGTGGTGGTCAGCGATGCCCGGGACCGCTTCGCGACTCCGGAGAGATTTCCCGAAGTCGACGAGCTCATCCTCGGGTGGCCGAACGAGGTGCTTCCCCGCCTGGAACTCGACGAATTCAGCTACGTGGTCGTCATCACGCACGATGCCAAGCTCGACAACCCGGCACTGGTAGCCGCGCTCGGAAGTGAGGCCCCCTACGTGGGAGCCCTCGGATCGAGCAGGACGCACGCTCGGCGGATCGAAGCGCTTCGCGAGTCCGGGGTTTCGCAGGCGGACATCGACCGGATCCACGCACCGATCGGGCTCGACATCGGCGCCCGGACCCCCGCGGAGATCGCGCTCGCCACGATGGCGGAGATCGTCGCGGTCAAGAACGCCGTGAGGGAGGGCGCAGCTTGAAATTCGGACCTGTATCCCTGGAGGGAGCTGAGGGGCATATCCTGGCGCACAACATCAGTGACGACGAAGGGCGGCGGGTGCTCAGGAAGGGAAAGATCCTCGATGCGGAAGGGATTCGGGCGCTCCGCCGTCTTGGCTACGAGGAGGTGTTCGTGGCTGAGCTGGAGGATGGGGACGTGCACGAAGACGAGGCGGCCGCGCGGGTGGCCGCCTCAGCGGCAGGAGATGGCGTGGAGGTGGCCCCACCCCATACGGGTCGGGTAAATCTCAAGGCTGAGGAGCGGGGTGTGCTTGCGGTGGACCGGGTGGCGCTCGAGCGATTGAACCGCGTGGAGGGATTTACCGTGGCGACACTTCCCGACCGGACGGTAGTGCGAAGCGGTGACCGGGTTGCTACCATCAAGATCATTCCCTACTCAGTGCCCGAAGAGGCGGTCTCTCGAGCCGAGTCCTGCGCTGCCGAACGTCCGATCCTCTCGCTGCGTCCGATTGCACCCCAGCCGGTGGGGATCGTCCTCGTGGGAAGCCGGGGCGTCTGGGAGGCCCTCGCCGACGGGTTGGGCAGCGCGATCCGGGCGAGGGTCGAGGGTCTCGGATGCACCGTGAGCGGCATGTCGTTCGCACCCATGGAAGTGGCGGCGGTGGCAGGGGCGCTCGCTGAGCAGGCGGCCTCCGGGGCGCGGCTCCTCGTGGTTGCCGGAGAAACGGCGATCATGGATCCGGACGACGTGATCCCCCGGGGCGTTCGGAAGGCCGGAGGGCGAGTTGAGCATCTCGGTCTGGCCGTGGATCCCGGTCATCTCCTCCTGCTCGCCTATCTCGACGGAGTGCCGGTGGTGGGGGCGCCTGGCTGCGTGCGAAGCCCCTCGCCGGACGGCTTCGACATGGTGCTCCCCCGCCTCCTTTCCGGTGAGCTCCTCGCCCGCGACGACCTCCAGTCGCTCGGTCACGGGGGGCTGCTTTCCGATCCGCGACGGCGGTAGTGCAGGTGGTCTCGGGGATGATCCTGGCCGCGGGGACGTCGTCCCGCATGGGACGTCCCAAGCAGTTGCTCCTCCTGGACGGCCGCATCCTCCTCCAGCACGTGGTCGACCTGGCCGTGAGGGCCGAGCTGGACGAGATCCTCGTGATCCTCGGTCACCGGGCCCCGGAAATCCGGGAGCGCCTCGAGCTGCCCTCGCACGGGCGGATCGTGTTGAATGAGGATTTCGCCTCGGGACAGGCCTCCTCCCTCCGAGCAGGTCTCGCTGCGGCCGACCCGGAGGCGACTGCCGCCGTGGTGCTCATGGGGGATCAACCTGGCTTGCCGCCCCATGCGATCCGGAGGGTCTTGGATGCATACCGCCGCACCGGAGGACCCGTCGTCAGGGCCTACTACGGGGACGTACCGGGGCATCCGGTGGTACTCGGCCGCGCGATCTGGGACGAGGCCGTGCGCGAGGGAAGAGACGAAGGGGCCCGCGCCGCGTTCGGGAGCCATCCCGAGTGGATCGTGATCGAGAGGTTCGAGGAAGCTCTTCCGGCCGAGGTCGACACGCCCGAGGAGTTCGAAGCGCTCAAGGCCGCGCGTTCGAAGTCCGGCGGCGAGGACGAAGGCGCGTGACAGAAGGCGATCTGCGGTGATCGAGATCGCGGAACCGTGGTTTCTCCCGATCCTGGCAATCCTCCTCTTCGGGGTCGCGGTGCTCTACGCCTCCGTCGGTCACGGAGGGGCATCGGGCTACCTCGCGATCCTTTCCTTCTTCGCCTTCTCCCCCGAAGAGATGGCGACCACCGCTCTCACTTTGAATGTGTTGGTGTCCGGAATGGCTTTTCTGTCGTTCCGGGCCGCGGGCCACTTCCGGCCCAACCTGCTTCTGCCCTTCGTCGTGACATCGATACCGGCCGCCTTCGCCGGTGGGATGCTCAACGTTCCGCCCCGCTACTATGCTTGGCTTCTGGGAGCCGTACTGCTCGTGGCCGCGGGGCGGCTCGTCTGGCGTGCTCGTGCGGAGAGTGTCCGCGCGGTGGTGTCTGCCCCGGGCGCTGCCGTCGCCGCGGGCACCGGGGCCGGAATCGGCCTGCTCTCGGGGATCGTTGGGGTGGGTGGGGGGATCTTTCTCAGTCCTATTCTGATCCTGAGGGGTTGGGCCACTCCACGACAGACCGCCGCAGTCTCGGCTGGGTTCATCTTCGTCAACTCGTTGAGCGGACTCGGAGGTCGGGTCGTCGGAGGAAATCTCGTCTACGGGGAGCTCCTCTGGCTCCTTCCGGCCGTGGTCGCTGGCGGAGTGGTGGGCTCGCGGCTCGGTGCCGTGCGAGTCCAGAGCGAGGGCTCACGGAGACTGCTCGCCGTGGTCCTCCTCCTTGCGGCCCTCAAGCTCCTCTTGCTCGGACTCTAGTGTGGTGAATCTCTGACTCACCACACCAGAAGGTTTCTTGAAGAAGCTGAACGCGGACGAATTCGAGATGACGAGAAGGTCGGCGGACGAATGAACGCGCTCCTTGCGGGGGCACTCGTGCTCCTGGGCGTGACGGTGGTCCACGAGGCCGGCCACTGGATGGCGGTGCAGGTCAAGCGAGGGCGTGTCCTTCGGCTCGAGGTGGGGCGGGGCCCGATCCTCTGGTCGCACACGACGGGCGGTGGCACCGAGCTTACTTTGTCTCTCCTGCCGCTCGGAGGGAGAATCCACTACGAGGGAGTGGGCTCGGGGACCGCCCAGGCGGTCGTGGCCATCAGTGGTTCCGTAGCCAACCTCGCGTTCGCGCTCATCGTCTTCGCGCTGGCGGTGTGGACGGTCGGAGTGGAGGGCATGCCCTTGTCCGAGGGAACCGACGGGGTGTTCGCCTATGCTGTGTCGAGCGTCGGAACCTGGTTCTGGATGGTACCGGGAGCGCTGCGCGACCTGGTCCAGACCGGGATGGCCCTGGAGTTCAATCGAGCCTTCCGATTGATCTTGCGGCTCCTGACCGACGGCGGACTTCCCGGGCTGACCTACGTGGCCGCGGCCACATCCTCCGTCTGGGCAGCTCTGAATTTGATCCCGATTCCGATCATTCAGACCGACGGTTGGCTGGTGACGCGGGCGCTCTGGAGGTGGGCCCGGAGACGGGACAACGGATCTTTGGGCCCGGGATGAGGTTCAAAGATACGAGCGTGGCACGAGTGGAGCAGATCACGGAACGGTGGGAATGAGACGAAGGTTCTCAAAATGGTTGCTGGTCGTCCTCGCGGCCGGTGTGCTGGGGGCGACATGGTCGGCCCTCGAAATGAGTTCATACGCCGATTCCCCGATGGCTCAGGCCGAGGAGATCCGGGACGACCTGCGAGAGATCCGCCGCCAGCTCAATGCCTGCCTCGCGACCCAGAACCGGATGGAAGCTCGCTTCCGTTCTCTCGCGGATGAGACGCAGCGGATGCGGGAGGAGGTGGATCGGTTCGAAGCCATGGATCCCGACGGCGTGCCGGCACGGTTCTACGACGAGTACCTCGCCCTGGTCGAAGAGTACAACGAGTCGATTCCCGAATGGGAACGGCAGGCCGAGGGGCTGCAGGAATACGCCCAGAATTGCCGGACCCTGGTCGAAGTCCACAACCAGTGGGCCGATTCACTCCGCCAGGCGCTGGTCGAGATCGGTGTCTGGGACGAATCGTGGGGAGCCCCCGCGGCTGAACGGGTGGATCCCCAGGCCGAGGTGGAGGACCCGGTGGAGCCCGCCGACGAGTCGTCGGACGAGGAGCGGGAGGAGGGGGAGATCGAGGACGAGCCCGAGGAGGAATCAGACGGAGTCCAGGGACAGGAACCGGCGGAGGCGCCATCGTTGGAGTGATCGACCCTGGGCCGTGAGTGACTCCTGGACGCACCACGCCCCCGGCGGGGAAAACTCCCCACCGGGGGCGTGGCTGCAGCTTTCCCGCGGGAAAGCTGCCTCTCGGGGCTCAGCTGACCTTGGTCACATTCTCAGCTGCGGGGCCTTTCTCCCCTTCGACGCGGTCGAATTCGACTCGCTCGCCCTCGGACAGGGATTTGAACCCGTCCTGCTGGATCGCGCTGTGGTGGACGAAGCAGTCCTTCGAGCCGTCCTCTGGGGTGATGAAGCCAAATCCCTTGGCGTCGTTGAACCACTTTACCGTTCCGGTGGTACGCATACCGTACTCCGTGTTGTGGTGATATCGGGGTGCGGTCATGCCGTACCGATCGATCACCTGTTCACTTGCGAGATTTTCCGCTCTCGCACTTCGCGTGGGCGCTATAACACAAAAAAGAATCTGAGCGAGTGTGCGCCTCAGATCCTCGTGTCACGGGTCCTCAGTTGCTACACTTCAGATGTGCGCCCATCACACGGTAAGGCCCCGGTGGGGTCTTGTCAATCATTGAGGGGTGACGCATCGGTCGGAAGGGCTCAGTTTTCACGGAGATCTGGCTGGGGATTCGTGGACTCCCGCACGAAGCTGGAGATGCGGTCGAAGTACGCCTCGCCGCCCACGAGCAGCATGTCGTTGTGCCCCGCTCCCTCGATCGGGTACCACTGTCGCGGCGCCCGGGCGGCCTCGTAAAGCTCGCGCCCCATCCAGGTCGGGACGAGTCGGTCCTCGGTTCCATGGATCACCAAGATGGGCGCGGTCACATCCCGGATCGCGCTCCGCGTGTCGAAGTGGCCTCGGAGCCTTCGAAAGACGAAGCCGGGGAGGAAGGGGTAGGCTGCACTTGCGATCTCATCGAGCGTGGTGAAGGCCGAGTCGACGATCAGGCCCGCTACCATTCGGTCGCGCACGACCTGGGCGCCGATCGCCGCGCCCAGGGACCGTCCGTGCACCACCACCCGGTGGTCGGAAGAGATCCGGGTCGCCACGAAATCCAGAGCGGTCTCGGCGTCCAGGTAGACCCCCTCTTCCGATGGATTGCCCTGGCTCCGGCCATACCCCCGGTAGTCCAGGAGGAAGGTGGAGATCCCCCGGCGGAGATAGGCCTCGGCGAGGGGGGCCCGTTCCGCAATCGTCCCGGCATTGCCGTGCAAGATGAGGACTGCGGGTCCTTCGGGGCCAACGTGGTGCCACCAACCGTGGATCTCGGGACCGTCGGTAGGGGTGAGCAGGACATCCTCCCCCTCGACTCCAGCGAGCACCGGGGCGGGCCCGGGATCGGTGCGTCCGGGGAAGAAGACGAAGTGTTCGGCCAGACGTGGAGATACGACCATGGACAGGACTCCGAGGAGGACGAGTATGATCGCCCCGAGCTGGACGATCCTTCGGACCAAGCCACCGACCGGATCGAGGGCGGCGCGAGTCGGTGTGTCCTGGGGTGGCGCGGACATCGCGGTGCGTGAGCGGAAGTCGGATCGAGGGTCGATTCGGGCGCGACGGGTAGGGAGCGTCGCCTCTCCGCTCCGGCCTGTCAACGATGCGGGCGGCGTATGACGTTCGGGATCCACGTCGGGAGCGGGCGACTCCCTCTTTTCGCCTACGGCTCGAACCTGTGGCCGGCACGCTTGCGGGCGAGGGTGCCTTCCGCCGAGTACGTGTCCCCGGCTCGTCTCCTGGGACACGACCTCCGGTTTCACAAGTCCGGTCGGGACGGGTCGGGGAAGGCGGACGCTTTCCGGACCGGGAGCCCGGAGGACTTGGTGTGGGGTGCGCTCTTCACGTTGGATCCGGCGGAGAAGCCCTACCTGGATGCGGCCGAGGGGCCGGGGTACCGCGAAGTGCAGGTCCAGGTCCTGCTCAAAACCGGAAGGAGGCTCAGGGCCCGTATGTATCAGGCCCGTCCCGCTTGGCGAGAACCGGAAGCGGTGCCCTATCACTGGTACCGCGCCTACGTCCTCGCCGGAGCGAGGCACCACGGCTTTTCGGAGGCCTACCTGCGGAGAATTCGGGCCGTAGGGGTCCGGGAAGACCTGGACGCGGAGCGGGCCCGACTGAATCGGCGGGCGCTCGGCGGCTGAGGGCGGAGTTCAGGGGGCCGGGAGCCCACGAGCCTGATCATCACGCCCGTGGAACTCGGCGTCGTGCAGGATCGCGCGGTACATCAGGTCGCGGATGCGGTCGTGCATGAGGCCGACGACCTGGACGAAGCGTCGCCAGTGTGCATCATCACACGTTTCCACCATGGTCGCGTATTCCTGCCGGTCTCCGCGAATCCGGGCGTTGAGCTCCGGTGGGCGGCAGGCCGCGGCGTCCTTCTCGGCACCGTGAAGGGCCCACTCCGTCATGAGGGAGCTCAGGATCTCGTCGAAGACCATTAGCTTCTGCATGGCGGCGTGCAGGCGCTCGTCCTCGATGTCGTGGTGCCACACGAGCGCGCGTAGTGCGTCCGACGAGGCATACTCCATCGTGAGACCTGCCCGGTCCAGGCTCACCTCGTCCGGGGCGTAGGGAGCGCGGTCTCCCACATACGGGGACAGCTCGACGTCCCGGCCCCGCAACTCACGGTCGTAGGCCGCCGACTTGTACATCGCGTGGTGGACCCGGTCGTGCATGATTTCGGTGATGCGCACGAAGTCCGCCCACGCGGAGACCACTCTGGCATCCTCAAGGTTCGCTCGATACTCCCCCCATTCTCCGCCGGAGATGCGGCTTTCGAAGGCGGGTACCCGACCTTCATCACCCAGTCGCTCCATCGCGTGCCGGGCGAAGTCGCTCATCATCTCGTGCATGTGGTTGTGGAAGGTGCCGAAGGTCCGCCCAGGACGAGGCCCCGCGACAGCGAATCGCTTCGCAGGAAAGGCTTCTTCATCGTTGGTGTCCGGGTGGAACGAGGGTTGGGAGAAGTCGTAGACATACTACGAGGGAGGCGTCACCCGGTTCCGTTTGTCGGCGGGGCTTCCGCCTTGAATGTGAGAGCTTTGTGGGCTTGCATGACGTGTCCGAAGATGATGGAAGATGAGGTCGTCGTCGGCCGCTGCAGGCCGCGGCGGCTTCCCGCCATGGGGGCGGCCTTTCTCGCTGCAGCGCTCCTCCTGGGTGCGTGCGACGGGCGTGGTTCCCATTCGTCGGCCGGGGCCTCCGATCGGGCCGAGGCGTCCGAGGAGGCCCCGGCCGGCGTGCACGAGTTCGGGCCGGACCGTTACGAGGCGGTGGTCTACGCACACGAGGGGGAGTACCAGCCCTCCGAGATCCGGATTCCGGTTGGGGCCGAGGTGACCTTCCGCGCGAGTGCGAGAGACCTTCCGCACGGGTTCCTGATCGAGGGCACCGATGTAGAGCTTGATCTCTTCAGCGGGCGTTTCGACGAAGGCACTTACACCTTCGATGAGCCCGGCGAGTATCGCTTCATCTGCCACGTGTACTGCGGACCGGCCCACGACATGATGAGCGGGGTGGTCGTCGTCGAATGAGGCGGAAGGCGATGAGGTCGCGTGCATCCGGGGGGTAGTGGGTGCTCCTATCCGAAGCTCTTCACCCCCGGCGGGTCCTCCCTGAGGGTCGTGAGGTAGGCGAACGCGCCTTTTCCGGAATCCTCCTCGTTCCTGGATGGTTCCTGGTGCGGGAGAGACGAGAGGCTCTCGGATGGGACGTGTAGCTTTCTCACCTCGAGAGCGATGACATTCAGCGTCGCCCCGTCCTTCTGCAATCTTCCCCGGACCTGGAGGAAGGGCTCCATTCTCACGGCGGTCCGGAAGCGCTCGTAGATCCGGGGCTTCACGATGACGTTGATGTGTCCGTGCTCGTCCTCGATCAGGACGAAGACGTATCCCTTGGCGGCCTGGGGCCGCTGCCGCGCCACCACGATTCCGGCCAGGGTGACGATCGAGCCCCCGGGAAGCTCCGGGAGTTGGTTGGAGGGGAGGAACTCTTCCGGAAGCTCGTCGCGCACCAGCTCCAGCGGGTGACGTTCCGTGGAGAATCGGAGGAGGCGGTACTCCGCGACCACCCGGTCCCCCGACGCCAGATTCCGAAAGGGGCGATTCTCCTCGGGGTCAGCCAGGCTCAGGGCGAGCTGCGGGTCGTCGCCCCTTCCGTGGGAACGCGCCCCCCCTTCCCGGGGACCGAGTCGGAGACCGCTCTGCCAGAGCAGCTCCCGGCGGGTGAGCCCGAAGCCGTCCATTCCCCCCACCCAGATCAGGTTCTCGATCGCCGGTCCGCTCAGAGCGGCCGGTGTACGCAGGATGAAGTCCGCGAGCGAACGATAGGGACCGTTCTCCCTCCTCTCTCGGACCACCCTCGAGGCGATCTCCTGTCCCCACCCGCGGACGAAACCGAGGCCGATGCGGAGATCCATTCCCTCGGCGGTGCAGGTCACCTCGCTCCGATTCAGGTCCGGAAGGAGGAGGCTCACCCCGTTCCGTTTCGCGTCCCTGCCTAGCGCGTCGAGGGAGTAGAAGCCCATGGGCTGATTGTTGAAGAGCGACACGTAGTACTCGGTGGGGAAGTGGTGCCGGAGCCAGGCGGACTGGTAGGCCAGGAGAGCGAAGGCGGCGGCGTGGGACTTGGGAAAGCCGAACTGCGAGAACGCCACCACCTGACGAAACACCGCTTTCGCCGTTTCCTCGTCCACGCCCCGCTCCAGCGCCCCTCCGCGAAAGGCCTCCCAGTGGGCTCGCATCGCTTTTCTGGAGCGCTTCCGGCTCATGGCGCGTCGCAGCGACTCCGCCTGACCGTCGGTGAATCCGGCCAGATCCCGACAGACCTGGAGGACCTGGTCCTGGTAGATGAGGACCCCGAGCGTCTCCTCGAGCGCCTCCTCGAGAAGAGGATGGTCGTAGGGGACCCGGTAGCTCGGGTCCGCTCGCTGGGCTTCCCTCCGGCGGACGTAGGGGTTGACCGCTCCTCCCACGATGGGACCGGGGCGGACGACGGCCACCTGGATGGCCAGCTCGGCGAGGGTGGAGGGGAGAGTGCGTCGCAACATCTGGATCTGCGCCCGGCTCTCCACCTGGAAGGTTCCCACCGTGTCTCCCTCCTGGATCCTCCGGTAGATCTCCGGATCCCGGAGGTCGATCCGGGAGAGGTCCGGGGCGTCTCGCACCGTCGGAGCGGGGCCGTTTCGGGCCGTGCCGCGCTCCGCGATCAGGTCCACGGCCTCTTCGACGAGGGAGAGCATGCCCAGGGCCAGAAAGTCGATCTTGATGAAGCCCGCGTCGTCGCAGGAATCCTTGTCCCATTGGCAGAGGAAGCGGCCTTCCATCGCGGCGGGCTCGAGGGGGACGAGCCTCAACAATGGGCGACTCGAGATGACCATGCCCCCCACGTGCTGGGAGATGTGGCGGGGGAAGCCCGCGATCTCCTCCACCTTCTCCAGGAAGAGAGTCCACGGCCGACTCTTCATCTTCTCCCGAAACTCCGGCAGGCGGGAAAGGTCGTCCCGGATCCCGTCCGCGGAACGGTGCTCGGCCAGCTTCGAGATCTTCTCGAGGTCTCCTGGAGGCAGGTCCATCGCCTTGCCCACTTCCCGGACCGCAGACCGGAGACGGTAGGTCGGGAAGGTGGCCACCATGCCGGTGTGGTCGTGGCCGTATTTGTCGTAGACGGCGAGGATCAGCTCCTCCCGGATCTCCCGGGGAAAGTCCAGGTCGATGTCCGGCACCGAGCCCAGGGCGTCGTTCAGGAAGCGACCGATGAGGAGGTTCGTGTCGATCGGGTCCACGTGGGAGAGGCCGATGAGGTAACAGATGATGGAAGAGACCGAGGAGCCCCGCCCGCGTCCCGGAGGCAGCCCCGAGTGGGCGCGCGGCGCGGCCCCTCGCACCCGCGCGGCCACCTCGCGAGCCAACGCCATGATGTCCCGGTAGACGAGGAAGAACCCACCGAGTCCGTGGCGCTCGACCAGGCGAAGCTCCTCGGCGAGGCGCTCCTCCGCCTTGCGCCGGCGGGTCCTGGCCTTGCGTGCCAGGGTCCGCGGGCCTCCCGTGCTCTCTGGATGGGTATCGGGGAAGGCGGCCCGTGGGTCCTCGGGGTAGCGTTCCTCCAGAGCCGCTCTGGTGACTTCGATCAGAAGCTCCATCGCACCCTGCCGTTCACCCCCCTGGAAGTCGGGGAAGGTGTAGCCCAGGTCCTCCGTCAGATCGAAGGCGGAGCAGCGCTCGGCGATTCGCAGAGTGTGGGCCAGCGCATCGGGCCGGGAGGCGAAGCGACGAGCCGCGACCTCCCGGGGGAGAAGGTGGAACTCGGCGTTCGGACGGCGGTGCGTGTGGGCATCGTCCAGGGTGGTCCGGTGACGGATCGCGCTGAGGACGTCCTGGAGGCGGTGTCGGTCCGGGTCGTGGTAGTGGACGTTGCCCGTCGCCACCACCGGGATCTCCAGTCGGTCCGCGAGCTCGGCCAGTCGCCGGGTTCGCCTCCGGTCTCCCCGGACCCGGTTCTCCTGCAGCTCCACGAAAAGGTTCTCCGAACCGAAGGCCTCGAGGAGGCGGAGGGCGAATGCCTCCCCCGAGGCGGTGGAGTCGTCGAGGGCGCGAAGAAGCGGGCTCCGGCGGCATCCGGTCAGGAGGATCAGCCCCTCGGGCTGCCCGAGGAGGTCGTCGAGCGGGAGGGCGGGAGCTCCCCTGGGGCTCGTCCGGTGCGCTCGGGTGAGAAGCTCGCAGAGGTTTCCGTACCCCTCCGGGGTCTCCGCGAGCAGCGTCAGGTGCCATCGGCCTCCGGGCTCCTGGGGTCGAAAGGTGGCGGAGCAGGGGAGACGGCTTTCATGCGTCGGCCTCCCGTCCGTTTCTCCCGTGAAGCCGCAGTCGCGCACTGTGATCTCGGCGCCGGTGATAGGCTGTACCCCTGCCTCCCGGGCGGCCCGGGCGAACTCCATGCTGCCGTAGAGCCCGTCGTGGTCCGTGAGCGCGAGAGCTGGATAACCCAGCTCCCGGGCCTTGAGCACCAGCTCCTCCGGGTGGGAGGCGCCATCGAGGAAGGAGTAGCCCGAGTGCGCGTGGAGCTCGATGTAGGGGGGCACGACGAAACCGGAGTCGATACGGAGGAGAGATCCGGACGGCGAAGGGAAAACGCTCCCGCCGGAAGGGGCACCGAAAACCGAATATAACCCGAAGAAAGAAGGAGGCAAGCGCCCCCCTCCGTCACTCCTCGATCTCCCGTGCCCGGTAGAGTTCGACCTGCCGATCCCCGGTGATCAGCCGGATTCCCCTCTGGTAGGTGAGGTAGGCCCACGCCCACTGAAGCATGACGAGAGCCCGATTGCGGAATCCGATGAGGTAGAGGATGTGGACCACGACCCAGATGAACCACGCGATGAACCCGGAGAGCTTCACTCTGCCCAGCCGGGCCACGGCCGCGGCTCGACCGATCGTCGCGAGATCTCCCTTGTCGACGTACCGGAACGGCTCGCGGGCATCGCCTTCCAGGTCCCGGAGGATCATGCGCGCTGCGTGCTTTCCCATCTGGATGGCCGCCGGGGCGACTCCCGGAACCGGAGATCCGTCTTCCTGCGGGAGGTTAGCCAGGTCGCCCACGACGAACACCTCCGGAGAGCCCGGAAGGGAGCCGTCCGGCTCCACCCGCACCCGCCCCGCCTCGTCCAGCTTCGCCCCCAGGGTCGCGCCTACCTCAGAGGCGGCCACTCCCGCCGCCCAGAAGGTGTTCCCGGCCTCGATCCGCTCCTCACCGATCGCCACGTGTTCGTTTCCGATTTCGGTGACCCGAGCGTTCGTTCGCACCTCCACCCCGAGCGCTTCGAGGTGGCTCTGCGCCTTTCGGGAGAGCTCGGGCGGATAGGTGGGCAGCACCCGGTCCACCCCCTCGAGGAGGAGGATCCGGGTCGTGGTGGTGTCGATCGCGCGGAAGTCCATCGGCATGACCTGGCGGGCGATCTCGGCCATCGCCCCCGCGAGCTCCACTCCCGTGGGGCCCGCTCCGACGATCACGAAGGTGAGGAGCCGTCGACGTGCTTCGGGGTCGGCTTCGCGCTCCGCCGCCTCGAAGGCCAGGAGGAATCGACGCCGGATCTCCGTAGCGTCGTCGACGGTCTTGAGGCCGGGAGCGTGTCCAGCCCACTCGTCGTTCCCGAAGTAGCTGTGGGTCACCCCGGTGGCGAGCACGAGGTAGTCGTAGTGCACGCGGGAGCCGTCTGCCAGGACGATCTCCCGGCGGTCCCGGTCGACCTTCTTCACCTCGCCCATCCAGACCTGTGCGTTGCCCTGCTTCCGCAGGACGGTGCGGATCGGGCTCGCGATGTCGGCCGGGGAGAGCGAGGCGGTGGCGACCTGGTAGAGGAGGGGCTGGAAGAGATGGAAGTTCCGTCGATCGATCAGGCTTATGCGCACGGGAGCGCCGCGGAGCTTTCGGGCGCAGTAGAGACCCGCGAACCCCCCGCCGACGATCACCACGTGAGGCGGTTTGCTCATGTCTTCCTCTCGGCTCAGCTGTCGAGCAGCTCCCGGGCTCGGGCCCAGATCCCGTCGAAGGCCTCCCGAGTCAACGTGCCCGTGAACGTGTTCTGCTGGCTGGGGTGATACGAGGAGAGGAGGCGAAGACCACCTCCCACGTCGACTTCCGTCCCGTGTCCGAAGCGCGGTTTGGGAGAGGGTACGGCCAGCTCGCGGTCACGCAGGATCCGCAGCACGTGATCGAAGGCGTACTGTCCCAGGACGACGATGCACCTCAGGTGGGGGAGGAAGTGCTCGAGCTCCACCTCCAGGAAGGGGCGGCAGCGGCGCCGCTCCTCGGGTCGGGGCCGATTCTGCGGCGGGGCGCAGCGGACCGTCGCCGTGATGAAGGCGTCCCGGAGTTCGAGGCCGTCGTTGCGTGACGACGCCTCCGCCTGCGACGCGAAGCCCGCGCGGTGAAGGGCGCCATAGAGCCAGTCCCCTGAGCGGTCTCCGGTGAACATCCGTCCGGTGCGATTCGCCCCGTGGGCGGCGGGGGCCAGTCCCACGATCAGGAGTCGGGCTTCCGGATCGCCGAACCCCGGTACGGGGCGCGCCCAGTAGCTCTCGTCCCGGAATGCCGCCCGCTTCTTCCTTCCCACCTCCTCCCGCCACTCTACGAGTCGTGGACAGGCCCTGCATTCCACCACTTCCTTCTCAAGGGAGGCGAGCTGGGTGGAAGGGGGCATCGTCGGGGAACGGATCGAGAGGAGATGTGTAGAATCAAGCTAGACACGGAGAGCGATGTACGGGTTCCCTGTCCATCCGTGTCGAATGCCGTTCGGTACCCCTGATGCCGAACGGCTCACAACCCCCGGGGCCGTTCGTCGGCTACCGGGGGTTCGTGCGTAGCTCGACCTCTCCCTCGACGCAGGTCGTCGTTGCGCCCCCGACCCAGATGGTTCCCTCCCCGTCCCGGTCGATCTCGATCCGACCGTCCCGTCCCAGCCGACTTCCCTGGCTCGCGACGTACGGGGATCGGGCCCGGCCGGACGTCAGAAGCCACTGGGCGAGCGAGGCGTTCAGGCTCCCGGTGACCGGATCTTCGCGAAGGAGACCGCGCTCGTCAGTGAAGAAGGCGCGCACTTCGAAGGCGAGGTCCGAGTCTTCCGGATAGGGGCCGACGAGCCCGATGTCCACGCTCTCCTTCCCCGGGTCGGGGGAGAGGTCCGCATCCACGTTCAGCACCGCTTCCGCGTCCCTCAGCAGGACCGCGATCCAACCCGGACCGTTGTCGGCCCACTGGGCGTCGAGGATCGCGTCGGTATCGAGGTGGAGGATTTCCACAATCCGTTGGAGGCGCACGGGATCGACCGGACCGGACCTGATGAGAGGAGGAGCCGCGAACGCCAGTCGATCTCCCGTGCGCCGGATCGGCACCAGCCCGGCCCCACACTCCTGCACCACGACGTCCGCTCGTTCGGGGCGTCCCCCGCTCGTGAGCCAGGCGTGGCAACTCCCGAGGGTCGGATGTCCCGCGAAGGGCAGCTCGCGCGCCAGGGTGAAGATCCGGACGCGGTAGTCGGCTTCCAGCGTGGTGGGCGGGAGCAGGAACACGGTTTCCGAGAGATTCGTCCAGCGGGCGAAGTGCTGCATCTCGTCCGCGGAGAGGCCTTCCCCGTCGAGGACGACCGCGAGAGGGTTGCCGAAGAGGGGCCGGGCCCCGAAGACATCGACCTGCTGGAAGCGACGCTTCATGTCAATTCTCCTCCTTGCTCGTGGCTTCGGATCTCGACCACCTCCACCTCGATGTGTCCCGGGTCGAGGTGGGCCAGGGCGAGCGTCGGGTGGAGATCGAAGCGCCGGGGACCGCAGCTTCCCGGATTGACCGCAAGGACCGACCCGACTTGCTCGATCATCGGTCGGTGTGTGTGGCCGAAGATCACCAGGTCGACGTCCGGATGGGCGTCGGCGACCGTTTCGGGAGTGGGCATCCCGAGCTGGTGGCCATGCATCACGACGATCCGGTGGTCGCTCCGTTCCAGGCGGGCGATCTCGGGGAGCCGGTGACGGAGCTCGAAGCCGTCCGTGTTGCCCCACACCGCCGTGACGGGTGCGAAGGCTTCCAGCTCCACGAGGAGACCGGCCGGTCCCACGTCGCCGGCGTGCAGGATCTCCTCCACCCCTTCGAGATGGGGGAAGAGCTCCGGTCGCAGGAGCCCATGAGTATCGGAGAGGATCGCGATCTTCACGGTGCGGCCCGCGACGGGGTGACCTGTGGGCTGGACGTGGGACGCGACGAGAGGAACGGCGCCACGGTTTCGACGAATCGCCGAGCGGTCGGTACGAGGTCGAACGTGCGGGCGCGGAGAACTCCGGCGGCCCCCATCCGTTTGCGGGTTTCGGGCTCGGAGAGGATCCGGATGAGGGCCTCGGCGAGAGCTCGGGGGGTCTGGGGCGGAACGAGGAGCCCGGTCTCGCCTTCGGCCACCACCTCGGGGACGGCGCCCGCCCGCGCCGCCACCACCGGGAGGCCCGCGGCCATCGCCTCCACGAAGACGATTCCGAACCCCTCCTGACGGGAGGGAAGGCAGAAGACGTGGGCCGCGAAGTAGGCTCTGCGGACGTCCTGGTCCTCCGGGATCGAGCCGTGAAAGGTCACTCGGTCGTCCAGCCGCAGCGCCCCGGCGAGGGCTCGCAGGCGCGGGAGCTCCGGGCCCCCTCCGATGATCTCCAGGCGGACCGTGGGGATCGCCCGTCGCACGAGGGGCAGGGCGCGGAGGAGGGAAGCGGTGTCCTTGCGGGGATACTGATGGGCCACCGAGAGGATCGTGGGGTGCTCGGGGGGAGGGGGGGGT